>NZ_JANPEO010000632.1:0-2764 GCF_031422975.1 Nocardioides sp.
AAGTCCTTCGGCGGGTTCGAGGCGGTCAAGGGCATCGACGTCGAGGTGCGCCGCGGGGAGGCGTTCGGCTTCCTCGGTCCCAACGGCGCCGGCAAGTCGAGCACCATGCGGATGATCGCGTCGGTGAGCCCGGTGACCTCCGGCGAGCTCCGGATCCTCGGCATGGACCCGGCCACCGACGGCCCCGCCATCCGTGGTCGCCTCGGTGTCTGCCCGCAGGAGGACACCCTCGACAACGAGCTCAACGTCTTCGACAACCTCTACATCTACGGCCGCTACTTCGGCATCGACCGCGCCACCTGTCGCAACCGCGCGCACGAGCTGCTCGAGTTCGCCCAGATCACCGAGAAGGCGAAGTCCAAGGTCGAGGACCTCTCCGGCGGGATGAAGCGACGGCTCACGATCGCGCGCAGCCTGGTCAACAAGCCCGACCTGCTGCTCCTCGACGAGCCGACCACCGGCCTCGACCCGCAGGCCCGACACGTGCTCTGGGACCAGCTGTTCCGGCTCAAGCAGGCGGGCGTGACGTTAGTGATCACGACCCACTACATGGACGAGGCCGAGCAGCTCTGCGACCGGTTGGTCGTGATGGACAAGGGCCTGATCGCCGCCGAAGGATCGCCACGGCAGCTGATCGAGGAGCACTCGACCCGCGAGGTGGCCGAGCTCCGCTTCGGCATCGACGACGAGTCCAACCCGCACGAGCAGATCGCCGGCAAGATCGATGACCTCGGCCGGCTCGAGATCCTGCCCGATCGCATCCTCGTCTACAGCCCAGACGGCGAGGAGGTCATCGCCAAGGTCCACGAGCGTGGCCTCGACCCGATCGCCGTGCTCGTACGCCGCAGCACCCTCGAGGACGTCTTCCTCAAGCTCACCGGGCGGACGCTGGTGGACTGATGAGCCTCAGCCTGGTCACCGGCACGCTCCGGCAGACCGACTACTGGTGGACGCTCTTCAAGCGCACGTGGAAGGGCGGGGTGATCGGCTCCTTCGTCTCGCCGCTGTTCTACGTCGTGGCGATGGGCGTGCTGCTCGGCGGCTTCATCGACGGTGACCCGGCCAAGCTCGAGGGCGCGACGTCCTACCTCTCGTTCATCGTGCCCGGGCTGGTGGCCACGCACGCGATGCAGATCGCGGTGGGGGAGACGACCTATCCGGTGATGGGCATGCTCAAGTGGCACAAGACCTACTACTCGATGATGGCGACGCCGCTCGAGCCCCGCCACCTCGTCGCGGCCAACCTGATGTTCGTGCTCTTCCGACTCGCCACGGCGTGCGGCGTCTTCATGCTGGTGCTCGCGCCGTTCGGCGTCTTCGAGTCCTGGTGGGGCCCGTTCCTCGCGTTCGGCTCGCAACTGCTCGTCGGGATGGCCTTCGCCGGCCTGGTCTACGGCTTCTCCACCCGGCTCTACAGCGAGCAGGGCTTCGGAGTGCTGTTCCGCCTCGGTGTGCTGCCACTGACGCTGTTCTCGGGCGCGTTCTTCCCGATCTCCAACCTCGGTCCGGTGCTCGAGTGGATCGCCCGGCTCACCCCGCTGTGGCACGGCGTCAACCTGAGCCGGATGTTCTGCCTCGACACCGTTGACTGGTCGATGGCTGCGATCAACGTCGCCGTGCTCGTCACGACGATCGTGGTCGGCTGGTTCTGGTCGGTGTCCGGTCTCGAGAAGCGGCTGGCCGACTGATGAGCCTCAACATGCAGGCCCGGGTCCATCCGCCCCTCGGTCCGGCGAGGGCCGCGTGGCTGCTCGTCACCCGGAGCTTCATCGTCTACAAGAAGAACTGGAAGCTGTTCGTCACCGGCTTCCTCGAGCCGGTGTTCTTCCTCTTCTCCATCGGCATCGGCGTCGGCCGGCTGATCGAGAGCTTCGAGGTCAACGGCCAGGCGATCCCCTACGCCGAGTTCGTCGCTCCAGGCATGCTGGCGGTGAGCGCCTTCAACGGTGCGCTGATGGACAGCACCTTCAACGTCTTCTTCAAGCTCAAGTACGACAAGCTCTACGACCAGATGCTCGCCACCCCGCTGACGACCGCCGACATCGCGCGCGGCGAGATCATCTGGGGCCAGCTCCGGGGATCGAGCTATTCGGCGGCGTTCCTGCTGCTGATGTGGGCGCTCGGGATGCTGCACTCGTGGACCGCCATCCTCGCGCTGCCGGCGGCGCTGCTGATCGGTTTCGCTTTCTCCGCCGTGTGCATGGCCGCGACGACCTGGATGACGTCGTGGCAGGACTTCGACAAGATCACCCTCCTGCAGCTGCCGCTCTTCTTGTTCTCCGCCACCTTCTTCCCGATCACGGCCTTCGACGGGGGGTTGCGGTGGGTGGTCGAGATGACGCCTCTCTACCGCGGGGTCGTGCTCTGCCGCGAGCTGACACTCGGTCAGGTCGGCTGGGAGAGTGCCATCTCCGTCGGCTACCTGGTCGTGATGGGCCTGATCGGGTTGTTCGTCGTGCGACGACGACTCGATACGCTGCTGCTCACCTGAGCTGTTACTGCTGCTGCACGCCCGGTGCGGAGCCGGCCTGGCGGTGGGCTGCGACCCACCCGGTCATCGGCCGCCGGCTCCCGACCCCTTCCGTCGAGGTGGCGTCGGCGGCCATGGTCGTGGTCGGCGCTACCGAACCGTACGGTCGGACATCGTGCCGGGAACCAGCCCGACTGTTCGGTAGCACGGGCAGCGGATCAGCATGGCGGGGCGGATCAAGCATGGCGGCATCGTGCCGCACTGTGGCAGGAACCCGTTCGCCGAGGGCCTCGT
>NZ_JANPEO010000633.1:0-1683 GCF_031422975.1 Nocardioides sp.
CATCGAGGCCCGATCGGCGTAGACCGTGTCCACGGCGGCGCGCTTGGGGTGTACGGCGAGGGGGTTGCGCAGGTCGAAGTGGATGGCCGCCTTCTCCACGAGCGTGCCCGCGAGGTCCTCGCGCACCGTGATCAGGCAGTCCTCGTCGACCGCGATCAGCGCCGCGAGGCACTCGGGGGCGGGGACCACGTCGTCGTCCATCAGCCAGATGCGGTCGAACCCCGCGTCGTAGGCACGGCGTACGCCGAGGTGGAAGCCGCCGGCACCGCCGAGGTTGGTCTCGGAGTGGGTGACGTGGAGGGGCAGGTCGTCCATGGCGCGCGCCTCGAGCATGGCGCGAGTGTGGTCGGTGCTGAGGTTGTCGATGACGAAGACAGCGTCGGGCGCGTGGGTCTGCGCAGCTATGCCGTCGAGCATCCGGGCGAGGAGGTCGGCCCGGTTGAAGGTCACCACGACGACCGCGACGCTCTCCGTCACAGGAACCTCCGGTGACCCTCGAAGTCGCCGGCGATGCCGGCCCGCATGGCACCCACGCTGAGCCGCAGGCGCGACAGGCTCGGGCGGGTGAACGCGTAGAACCACGCGGTCTTCACGACGAAGGCGATCGCGTGCAGGGGGCCGCGGTAGTCGCGGAGGTTGACCAGGTTGTTGCGGGCCATGCAGTAGTGCTTGAGGTCGCTCGGCGAGTCGTTGTAGGTCGTGCGGCCGAACATCATCGGGGTGCCGAGGTTGCCGACACTGGGGTGGCGGACGGTGGCGGTGACGACGGTGGCGACGCGGGCGCCCGCCTCCTCGGCACGCAGCCGGTACTCGTGGTCGTCGCCCCAGATGAAGAACTCCTCGCGCGGCAGCCCGATCCGGTCCACGAGTTCGCGGGTCACGAGCACCCCGTTGAAGGGGATGACGATGTCGGCCAGGACGCCGTCGCGGGCCCTGGCCCGGACTTGGGCCACGGTCCGGAGCGCAGTCGCGGTGCCGGGCGGGCGCACGGGGAAGACGAGTTCGTCGGTGTCGACCTCGTCGACGACGAGTGGTCCCCAGAAGTCGTAGTCGTGGCCGAGCAGCAGCGTGAGGCAGTTACGCTCGGGCAGGCCGTCGTCGTCCATCAGCCAGACCAGGTCGGCATCGCGGTCCACCGCCCAACCGAGGCCGTCGTGGAACCCGCCCGCGCCACCCCGGTTGCGATCGAGCGTGCGCGCCAGCACGGGGACCTCGCCGGTGGTCGGCGTGGCGGCCAGCCAGGCACTGGTGCCGTCGGTCGAGGCGTTGTCGATCACCAGCACCTCGTGGAGGCCGTCGACCTCGCCGAGACGCGCGACGAGTCGCTTGACCAGCGGCAGTCGGTTGAACGTGACGACGACCGCGACGACGCGTCGATCCGGACCGTGAGCCACGCCGTACACCCTAGGGGCAGGCGAGTCAGCAGACCGATCCGAGGTCGTCGGCCTGGTTTGCGGCGTACCCCTCCTTGAGCGTGCCGAAGGAGCCACCTGTCATCGCGGACGGCTGGGCCGGCGTCGTGGCGGTCGTGCCGTCGGCAGTCGCCGGTGCGGGCGCCTCGTCGGTGGTGGGAGCGGGCGCGGCCTTCGGACCCTCGGCCCGGTCGATGGCGTCGGCGACCATCGCCTGGACCACGTCGATGTCGGGATCGGCTGTGATGACCTTCGGCGGCACCAGGCTGAC
>NZ_JANPEO010000634.1:0-7371 GCF_031422975.1 Nocardioides sp.
GGCCGTCGTCCAGCGCCACGTCGTAGCCGAAGACCAGCCACTCGCCGGCGTCCCCCTCGAGCATGAAGCGACCCTGAAGCGTCACCGGCTGGGTCGCGCCGTCCTCCATCGTGGCCTCGAACGCGAAGTGCACCACCGCGGTGGCGCCGAGCGCCCGTCGGTCGTTGACGAGGAAGGACAGCCGGGCGTCGAGCCTCGTCGCGCGCATCGCGGTGGCTTCCTGGACCCGCGAGGCGGTGAGACGGTCGATGTCCTGCGCCGCGTGCCGTGCGGCCCCACTGGTGAACGCCTCGAACGCGGGCACGAACTCTCGGCGCGGGAAGTCCCCGAGGAACGCCTCGGCTACATAGGTGGACAGCACGTCGCCGATCGCCGTCTCCATCGCGGTGCGGGTGGGTTCGTCGATGCCCTCAGCTCCGCTGACCGTCTCGACACTCAGCGCGACCGGCTGCGACGGCGGTGGCTCCGGCTGCGAGCCCCCGCCCGTACAGGCAGCGACCACGGCCAGTGCGGCCAGCACCAGGACCATGACCGCGACCATGCCGCCGCGGGTCGCGCTCCGTGGTCCGGGTGCCATGCGCTCCATGATGGACGATCCCGGTGCGGCGTGTCTCAACTCGCGCTCACCGTGTTGACGGCCGGGAGGCCGAAGTCGTCGACGTTGTCGCGCGCGGGGTGCTCCCTGCCCACCGGACCGTCGGCGAACCGACGGAGCAGGTTGCCGGTGACGATGCGGGTGAAGCGTGCCGTTACCCGCCCCAGCGGGCGCTCGCAGCGGTCCACCAGCGCACAGCCCCACCGCAGGGTTCCAGCGGTGAACACGCCGGCCCCGGAGGAGGTCGTGTAGTAGATCGTCTGGGCGCTCGTGGCCACCCCGCGACAGTCGTAGGGCGTGTGGCCGAGCACCTGGAGCGGACGCGGAAGCGTCGCGTCGGGGTAGACCCGGTCGGCCTCCGGACCGATCAACCCGGGGATCCGATCGCCGCGCTCGACCCCGGTGCCCGAGAAGCCCCACCAGCCGGGAGTGACCACGACGAGGTCGATGTCCACCGGATAGCACTCGTACTGGACGCCCAACAGATCGTGCTCGGGTCGTGGCATCGGGTCGTCGCGGAAGCGTGAGGTCGTCGCGCCCGGGTGGGAGTCGCGCAGCGGGTCCAGGTAGGCGGCGTTCCGGAAGCCGATGAGCAGCCGTGCCCGGCCGGTGGGGCGATCGTTCAGGCGCACCCGCCAGTACATGGTGTTCGCGCTGAGGAAGGCCAGATTGGTGCCGGCGTCGCGCGCAGCCATCACCTCGGCCCGCATCGCGGGCGTCCAGTACTCGTCGTGACCCATCGAGACGTACCCGAGGGCGCCGTCGAGTGATCCGGGCCGGACGTGCAGGTCGACGTTGGTGAAGTAGGACAGTGCGATCCCGGTCTGCTCGGCCCGGACGATGATCGGGATCGCAGCCGTGCGGTAGTCGTTCGCACCGGTGGCCCCGTTGTAGGGACGGTCGAAGCTCACCGCGTAGCTGCCCCGCTCGCCGGCCGGCCCCTCGTAGAGGCTGTAGCCGCCCCAGGCGTTGTACGCCTGCCAGGTTGTGACGGGCGCGACCAGTGCGACCGTCCCGCTCGCCGACGGCGAGGTCACGACGTAGGGGACCTGTGTCTGCCAGCCGTTCGGCGTATGGAGGGTGAAGACGTAGAAGCCCGGCAGCCACCGCGAGGTGTCGACCGTCAGGTCGCGCCGCCACGGGGCGACCACGGTCCGGGTCACCGCGGGCTCGAGGCGGGCGGGTGCCTGCACGTGTCCCCGGCGGAAGCCGGACTCCCAGACCAGGGCGCCGGTGCCGCCGCGGTAAGCCCCGATCCGGTAGGCAGCCGCCTCGTAGCCACCTGCAGTGGTGGAGACCTTCAGGCCGACGCGGGTTCCCGGCAAGCCGCTCGCGTGGGTGGTGAAGGCCTCGATCTGGTGGTCGGAGGAGGGCCTGCTGATCCGCCACGCCTCTGACCCAGTGGTCGTGCGATCCGGTGCCGGCCGGGCACGGTCGCCGGTCGCCTCACCCGGCTGGGGTGACGGTGAGGAGGTCGCCGTGGACCGGGCGGCCGGTTCGCCCTCGGCCGGGGGCGAACCGCACCCGGATGCCACCCACGCCGCCAGCACCATCCCCACCCACACCGTCCGTGCACTCATCTCGACCACCTCGCCCGAGGAGCCGGGCCCTCCGGCGCCTCGAGATCGACGATTCGCTGCAGGCTTGTCCCGCGGCATGAGGCTGGGATCCCGACCCGGGCGGGACTGTGCGGACGCCGGTCGCGACCGGCCCACCGGCGCGGCAGCGCAGGGACCTAGGATTGCCGCCATGCCCGAGATCACCAGAGACGAGGTCGCGCACCTCGCGAACCTCGCCCGCATCGACCTCGACGACGCCGAGCTCGATCACCTTGCCCCCCAGCTGAGCGTGATCCTCGAGTCGGTCGCCTCCATCAACGGCGTGGCCGGTGACGACGTCCCTCCGACGTCGCACGCGCTGCCGCTGACCCACGTCTTCCGCGACGATGTCGTGACGCCCGGCCTGACCGCCGAGCAGGCTCTGTCGGGTGCGCCCGCAGTGGACCAGCAGCGCTTCAGCGTGCCGCGGATCCTGGGGGACGAGCAGTGATCACCCTTCGCAACACCGCCGCCGAGATGGCACAGGCGCTCGCCGACTCCACCGTCACCAGTGTCGAGCTCACCCAGCTCCACCTCGACCGCATCGCAGCCGTCGACGGCGCCGTCCACGCCTTCCTGCACGTCGACTGCGAGGGTGCGCTCGCCCAGGCCGCGGCCTCCGACGCGCGGCGCGCGGCCGGCCAGCCCCTGAGCGCGCTCGACGGCGTGCCGATCGCCGTCAAGGACGTGCTCGCCACCGAGGGACTGCCCACGACATGTGGGTCCAAGATCCTCGAAGGCTGGATCCCGCCGTACGACGCGACCGTCGTGGTCAGGCTGAAGGCCGCCGGACTGCCGATCCTGGGCAAGACCAACATGGATGAGTTCGCGATGGGCTCCTCCACCGAGCACTCGGCCTACGGGCCCACCCACAACCCGTGGGACCTCGACCGCATCCCCGGTGGCTCCGGTGGTGGCTCGGCCGCGGCCGTGGCCGCCTTCGAGGCGCCGCTCGCCATCGGCACCGACACCGGCGGCTCGATCCGCCAGCCCGGCGCCGTCACCGGCACCGTGGGCGTGAAGCCGACGTACGGCGGGGTCTCCCGCTACGGCCTCGTCGCCCTCGCCAACAGCCTCGACCAGGCGGGCCCGGTCACCCGGACCGTCCTCGACTCGGCGCTCCTGCACGACGTCATCGGCGGGCACGACCCGCGCGACTCGACGAGCATCGACCAGCCGTGGCCGTCGTTCACCGATGCCGCCCGGGCCGGCGCGAGCGGCGACATGACCGGCCTGAAGATCGGCGTCATCACCGAGCTCGCCGGGGACGGTTGGCAGGACGGTGTGATGGCGCGCTTCCAGGAGTCGGTCGACCTGCTGGTCAAGGCCGGTGCCGAGGTCGTCGAGGTCTCCTGCCCGAGCTTCGTGCACGCCCTGGCGGCCTACTACCTGATCCTGCCGGCCGAGGCGTCCTCCAACCTCGCGAAGTTCGACGCCATGCGCTACGGCCTCCGCGTCGTGCCTGAGGGCGACCCGAGCGCCGAGGACGTGATGCGGGCCAGCCGCGACGCCGGCTTCGGTGACGAGGTGAAGCGCCGGATCATCCTCGGCACCTACGCCCTGTCGAGCGGCTACTACGACGCCTACTACGGCCAGGCCCAGAAGGTGCGCACCCTGATCAGCCGCGACTTCGCGGCTGCCTTCGAGCAGGTCGACGTGCTCGTCTCGCCGACCGCCCCGACCACGGCCTTCAAGCTGGGGGAGAAGCTCGACGACCCGATCGCGATGTATCTCAACGACCTCGCGACCATCCCCGCCAACCTGGCCGGCGTCCCCGGCATCTCGGTGCCGAGCGGCCTGGCCGATGAGGACGGGCTGCCTGCCGGCTTCCAGATCCTCGCCCCCGCGCTCGAGGACGAGCGTCTCTACCGCGTGGGCGCCGCCCTCGAGGCGCTGCTCGCGCAGGAGTGGGGCGCGCCGCTGCTCGACAAGGCTCCCGCCCTGGAGGAGACCCGATGACCGACACGTTGCTGACCTTCGAGGAGTCGCTCGAGAAGTTCGACCCGGCGATGGGCCTCGAGGTCCACGTCGAGCTGAACACCAACTCGAAGATGTTCTGCGGCTGCCCGACCGAGTTCGGCGCCGAGCCCAACACCCAGGTCTGCCCGACCTGCCTGGGCCTGCCGGGCGCCATGCCGGTCGTCAACAGGATCGCCGTCGAGTCGGCCATGCGGATCGGCCTCGCGCTCAACTGCGACATCGCCGAGTGGTGCCGCTTCGCCCGGAAGAACTACTTCTACCCGGACATGCCGAAGAACTTCCAGACCTCGCAGTACGACGAACCGATCGCCTTCGACGGCCACATGGACGTCAACGTGCCGACCGAGGACGGCGGCATCGAGGTCGTCCGGGTCGAGATCGAGCGCGCCCACATGGAGGAGGACACCGGCAAGTCGCTGCACGTCGGCGGTGCCACCGGTCGCATCCACGGCGCCGACTACTCGCTCGTCGACTACAACCGTGCCGGCATCCCGCTGATCGAGATCGTCACCCGCCCGATCATGGGCATGCGGGAGAACGCGCCGGCCGTGGCGAAGGCCTACGTCGCCCAGCTGCGCGAGCTGATCGTTGCCCTCGGCGTCTCGGACGCCCGGATGGACCAGGGCTCGATCCGCGCGGACGTCAACCTCTCCCTCTCTCCTGCGGGCGACGGTGGTCTCGGCACCCGCACCGAGACCAAGAACGTCAACTCGCTGCGCTCGGTCGAGCGGGCCGTGCGCTACGAGATGCAGCGGCACGCCGCGATCCTCAGTGGTGCAGCTGGCGGCGACCGGACCATCTTGCAGGAGACCCGGCACTGGCACGAGGACACCGGGGTCACGACAAGTGGTCGCGAGAAGTCGGACGCCGAGGACTACCGCTACTTCCCAGAGCCCGACCTCGTCCCGGTCGCGCCGAGTCGCGAGTGGGTCGACCAGCTCCGCGGCACCCTGCCGGAGAACCCGACCGCCAAGCGCTCTCGTCTCCAGGCCGAGTGGGGCTTCTCCGACCTCGACATGCGCGACACCATCGGCGCCGGAGCTTTCGGTCTCGTGGAGGAGACGATCCTCGCGGGTGCCAGCCCGCAGGTCGCCCGCAAGTGGTGGCTCTCCGAGCTGGCTCGTCGCGCCAACGACACCGGCACCGACATCGCCGAACTCGGTGTCACGCCGGCCGACGTGGTCGCCGTACAAGCACTGATCGACGCCGGCTCCCTCAACGACAAGCTGGCGCGACAGGTCTTCGAGGGGTTGTACGCCGCCGAGGGCACCGCGGCAGAGATCGTGGAGAAGCGTGGTCTCGCGATCGTCTCCGACGACGGTGCGCTCAGCGCCGCCATCGACAACGCGATCGAGGCCTTCCCGGACGTCGCCGACAAGATCCGTGACGGCAAGGTCGCAGCCGCGGGCGCACTCATCGGCGCAGTGATGAAGGAGATGCGCGGACAGGCTGATGCAGGCCGCGTTCGCGAGCTGATCCTTGACAAGCTGACCTGACCCGTCGTCGAGGAGCGCCGTCGCTGTAGTGTGCCCAGCGCAAACCAATATCCGTCTGCGACGGAGAAGCCGGTCGAAGTCCGGCGCTGACCCGCAACCGTAGACGTCCCGAGACCGTTCGGGGCGTGAGCCGGACCGCCCGTCGCAGGCACACCTGACAACCACGCTGCGAGGAACACAGCGGGTGTCGCCCGCAGGGGCGTCTCCCGCTCTCACAGCGGGAAGGAAAGCATGTCTCACACATTGCGCTCCCACACCTTGCGCCGAGTCGCAGGCCTCGTGGCGGTGTCCACCCTCGCGGTGACCGCGATCGGCCAGCCCGTCTCGGCCGCCCCCACCGCGCCCGCGAACACCGACGACGGCGCCATCACCTTGGCCGGCACGTGGCTCAAGGGGCAGCTCACCGGCGGACTCGTCGTCGGCGAGTTCGGTCCGGACTACGGACTCACCATCGACACCGGCCTCGCCCTCGACCAGGCCGGCGACAAGTCCGGCGTGGCGACCGTCAACGCTGCGCTGCAGCCCAAGATCACCGAGTACATCGCCGGCGACGCCTTCGGCGACGCCGGCAGCACCTACGCCGGGGCCACCGCCAAGGCGGCGACGTTCGCCCGCGTGGCGGGTGCCAACACCACGTCGTACGGCGGGGTCAACCTGATCACCCGACTCGAGGAGCGCGTCAGCGCGACTGCCCCGATCGTCGGTCGCCTCGAGGACAAGTCCTCCTTCGGCGACTTCGCCAACGTGATCGGCCAGGGATACGCCGTCCGCGCCCTCACCGAGGCCAAGTCCAAGCGGACCGCCGACGCGACCGCGTTCCTGCTGGCCCAGCAATGTGCCTCCGGCTTCTTCCGCGAGTCCTTCTCCAAGTCCAAGACCACCACCGCGCAGGGATGTGTCGAGGGCCAGGCCGACTCCGCCGCCAGCCTGGACACCACGGCGCTGACCGTCGTCAACCTGCTGGATTCGGGCAGCCACGACAAGGCCGTCGCCGCAGCCGTCGCGAAGGCAGGCACCTGGCTGGCCACCCAGCAGAAGGCCACCGGCGCGTTCGGCGCCGACGGCGTGGGCGCCAACACCAACAGCACCGGCCTGGCCGGCTGGGCGCTCGGCCTGCTCAAGAACCGCGAAGCCGCCACCCGGGCCGCGGTGTGGGTGCGCAAGCAGCAGCCGATCGAGAAGAACAAGTGCCGCAGCGCGCTGACCAAGGAGACCGGCGCCATCGCCTACCAGCCCAAGGTCGTGCGCGATGCCCGCAACGACGGCATCACCGACAAGACCGCCGACCAGTGGCGACGCGCCACCGCCCAGGCGATGGCCGTGCTCCAGTGGGCGCCCGCGTCCGCGGACGCGCTGACCGTGTCGAGCGCTCGCAAGAGTGGCGAGGCCGGCGACAAGGTGCGCTTCAAGGTCTCGGGCCTGGCCCCGGGCGAGCGCGCCTGCGTGGCGATCAAGGGTGACTTCAAGCGGATCGCGGGGAAGGTCAACGCCGGCCCCGTCGTTCGCAGGCTCGAGCTGCCCACCGGCAACCGGAGCCGCATCGTGAAGGTCAAGACGGCTGACACCGCCGCCAAGACCACCATCCAGGTGCGCAACTGAGTTGACCGGAGGTCTCCTCACCCGCAGCGTCGCCCCGGCCAACATGTAGGCCGCCGCGACCTGCGCCGTAGGCGCCGCACCCACCCCCGCCCCCCCCGTGCCC
>NZ_JANPEO010000635.1:0-3131 GCF_031422975.1 Nocardioides sp.
GGCTCTGGATGTTGTTGTCGATCTCGGCCTGGCGTTCCTCCACGGACCACGAGTCCGGGTCGCCCAATGGGATCGTCAGCAGGTCGGCTCGGGTGGCCCGGCGGTCGCCGCTGCGGAGCTCCTCCTGGCGGGCACGGACGTCGACCTGGTGGTAGTGCAACGCGTGGATGGTGGCCGCCGTCGGCGAGGGCACCCACGCACAGCTCGCGCCTGCCTGGGGGTGGTTGACCTTGGCGGCGAACATGTCGGCCAGGCTGTCCGGCGCGGCCCACATGCCCTTGCCGATCTGCGCCTTCCCGAGCAGCCCGCAGGCCAGCCCGATGTCGACGTTGGAGTCCTCGTAGGCCTTGATCCAGGTCTCGGCCTTCATGTCGCTCTTGCGCACCACAGGGCCGGCCAGGATCGAGGTGTGGATCTCGTCGCCGGTGCGGTCGAGGAAGCCGGTGTTGATGAAGGCCACGCGCTCCCGGGCCGCCGCGATGCAGGCCTTGAGGTTGAGCGTCGTACGCCGCTCCTCGTCCATGATCCCGACCTTGATGGTCAGCGGAGCCATCCCGAGCACCTGCTCCACCCGGTCGAAGAGCTCGACGGTGAAGGCGACCTCCTCGGGACCGTGCATCTTCGGCTTCACGACGTACATGGATCCGGTGCGGGAGTTGGCCAGCTGCGACTCGCCGCGGAGGTCCTTCATGCTGCCGAGCCCGGTGACCAGCGCGTCGAGGATGCCTTCGGGCACCTCGTTGCCGTCGCGGTCGAGCACCGCGTCGGTGGTCATCAGGTGGCCGACCTGGCGGATGAACAGCAACGAGCGGCCCGGCAGGGTGATCTCGCCGCCGCCGGGGGCGTCGTAGGTGCGGTCGGGGTTCATCGAGCGGGTGAAGGTCCGCCCGCCCTTGGTGACCTCCTCCGCGAGCCGGCCGTCCATGAGGTGCAGCCAGTTGCGGTAGCCGCTCACCTTGTCGTCGGCGTCGACGGCGGCGACCGAGTCCTCCAGGTCCATGATCGTCGAGACGGCGGACTCGACCAGGAGATCCTTCACCCCGGCGGCATCGGTCGAGCCGATGGCGTCGTCGCGGTCGATCTGGATCTCCACGTGCAGCCCGTGGTGCACGAGCAGCACCGCATGCGGCGCCGCGGCGTCACCCCGGCTGCCCACCAGCTGCGCCGGATCGGCGAGCCGGACCACGTCGTCCTTGAGAGTGATGGCCAGGCCGTCGTCGTCCACGGCGTACGACGTCGCGTCGGCGTGCGAGCCGGCCGCGAGCGGGAAGTGCTCGTCGAGCAACGCCCGGCCACGGGCGATGACCTCGGCGCCGCGCACGGTGTTGTAGCTGGCGCCGGGAGCCAGGTCGCCGTCGCGCGAGATCACATCGGTGCCGTAGAGGGCGTCGTACAACGACCCCCACCGGGCGTTGACCGCGTTGGTGGCGAAGCGCGCGTTGAGCAGCGGGACGACGAGCTGGGGTCCGGCAATCCGGGCCACCTCGTCGTCGACGTTTGCCGTGATGACCTCGACGTCGGCCGGCTCGTCGAGCAGGTAGCCGATCTCGGTCAGGAACGCCGTGTAGGTCTCGGCGTCGGGCACCCCGGGGTGCTCGGTGTGGAAGGCGTCGATGCGACTCTGCAGCTCGTCACGACGAGCGAGGAGCTCACGATTGCGTGGACCGAGGTCATGGATGACGGCGTCGGCCCCCTGCCAGAACGCATCGGCGTCCACGCCCGAACCGGGCAGTGCCTCCTCGACGATGAACCTGTGAAGGGTTTCCGCGACCGCGAGACCGCCGACCTGAATACGCTGCTGCATGTCACCCTCTTGCCTAGTTTTCCGCATTGTGGAAGAGTTATTCTTCTTCATGGAAACTACGTACTACCGCTCCGTGCTGTCAACCGTCTAGGGAAGGGAATTCCCGGTGCCTCGTCCGGAGAATGGCGCCCCCCGCGCCGGCGGCGTCCAGTCGCTGCACCGGGCGCTCGACCTCGTCGAGGTCGTCGCCGGCCCGGGCGGCCACCAGACCCGCGGGGAGATTGCGACGGTGGCCGGTCTCCCCCTGCCCACCACCCACCGGCTGCTGCGGACGCTCGTCGACCGTGGCTACATGCGCCAGATGCCCAACCGCCGGTATGCGCTCGGATTCCGGCTGGTGCCGCTCGGCGCGGCGGCGATGACGATGGTGGGGACCGACACCGAGGTCGTCCTGGCCGGGCTGGTCGATGCGCTCGGCGAGACGGCCAACCTCGCAGTGCTCTCCGGCTCCCACGCCGAGTACGTCGCCCAGGTGCCGTCTCGGCACACGATGCGGACGTTCACCGAGGTCGGTCGGCAGGTCGACCTGCACAGCACCGGCGTCGGCAAGGCCCTGCTCGGCCAACTGGCCGACGGCCGGGCCCGCGAGATCGTCCGTCGGGTCGGCCTCCACCAGCAGACCGAGCACACCTTGGTGACCGAGGAGGCCCTGCTGGCCGACCTCGCCCTGGTGCGCTCCCGCGGCTACGCCCTCGACGAGCAAGAGCAGGAGGCCGGCGTGCGCTGCGTCGCCGTCCCGCTCGGGCCCGAGCCGATGTCGTGGATGGCGGTGTCGGTCTCGGGCCCCGTCACCAGGATGACGGACGAGCTGGTCGAGCGGGCCGTACCGCTGCTGCAGCAGGCCGGAAGGCAGCTGACCAGCCGGATGCTCAGCTCGGACTGACCGGCCCGGCTTCCTGAGGCTCGAGGCAGGTCAGTCCCTTCGCCCCGGTCGGGCTGGGCCTCACAGAGGGCGCAGCTTCGTGAGCGACCGTCACGACCTGTGCAGTGTCTTCGAGTCGCAGACCGCGTCGGATGGCTGGCCACGCGAGTCCGCCCACACGCTGGGGCACGTCCTCGTCACCGCCGACCTGCCGGCGTGGCGGTGTAGGACTCAAGAAAGCCGCTGGCGGGTTCTGGACCGAAGCTCGCAGAGACGACATCGAAACGCTGAGACCAGCCCACGGCGCCGGCCGTCCCGCATCCGACACCCGCCGGGACACCGGCGCCACGCCGCCACCTGGGCTGGCTTGCCAGCCGTGCGAGATTCGTTATCCGGCCAGCCCCTGCAGTTTCGCGCAGTTCAGGAAGCCTGGGAAGTTCGGATCGATGATGAACCGCTCCAGGT
>NZ_JANPEO010000636.1:0-1542 GCF_031422975.1 Nocardioides sp.
TGGGACGCCCAGGCCACAGCTCGCGCCCTGGTCAGCGCGATCAGCGAGTTGGAAGCCGCGGACGGCGCGTTTGACCTCATCATCATGGGGAACGAGTCGGCCGACTCGGGTGGCTTCCAGGTCGGTATCCGCATCGCCCGAGCGCTCGGACGTCCGATCGTCAACGGCGTCAAGGGCCTGGAACTCGCTCACGACGATGGTGCTGACTCGATGATTGCTCGGCGCGAGTCGGCCAACGGCTACGAGGTCTATCGCCTGCCGCTCCCGGCCCTCGGGACGTGGACCGAGATCTTGAACACCGACGCGGCGGCGTACACCGGGTCGGGCGTCGGCAACCTCGGCAGCATCACCGCCGTCGCGGGTGACACGTCAGGTCAGCCGGCCTACGCCGACATCGTCGTGCCACCCCTCGCGACGGTGTGGTTCCGCCACGAGCCGCCTAGCTGTAGTTCCCCGACAGGTTGTGGACACCAAGGCCTAGACGAATAGCGAGGACCTCCAGTACGGAGGGGGTTACCACACCAACCCTCTACTGGAGGTCCTCGTGACTCACGCTAACGCTCCACTGACTCCGCTTGGTCGTCAACGTCTTGCTGAGTTGATCGTCGTCCATGGGTGGTCGGCTCGTCGTGCCGCCGAAAGGTTTCAGTGCTCACCTGCCACCGCAGCGAAGTGGGCGGCCCGCTACCGGGCCGGGCAGCCGATGACCGATGTGTCGTCGCGTCCCCGATCGTGTCCGACCCGAACACCTCAGCGGCTCGAGCGGCGGATCATCAAGCTGCGCTACTGCCGACGCTGGGGACCACACCGGATCAGCTACCACCTGGGTGTGCCTCGTTCCACGGTCGGACGCGTCCTGGCCCGCTACCGCATGCCGCAGCTGGCCCACCTCGACCAGACCACCGGACTGCCGGTCCGCAAGCCCAAGCCGGTCCGCTACGAAGTCGCCACCCCCGGCGACCTGGTGCACGTCGACATCAAGAAGCTCGGCAAGATCCCCGACGGCGGCAGCTGGCGGGCATTCGGGCGCGGATCAGAGCAGCACAAGAAGGCCATGGCTGGCACCAGCCGCGCGGCCAGGGCCGGCGGGTTGTCCTCACGCGGCTACGTGTTCTTGCACCACGCCGTCGACGACCACTCCCGATTGGCCTACTCCGAACAGCTCCCCGACGAACGCAAGGAGACCGCAGCAGCGTTCTGGGAACGGGCCAGAGCCTTCTTCGCTGACGCAGGCATCAGCGTCCGAGCGGTCATGACTGACAACGGCTCCTGCTACCGGTCCCACGCCTTCGCTGCAGCCCTCGGCGATGGCGTCAAGCACCGCCGTACCCGGCCCTACCGTCCACAGACCAACGGCAAGGTCGAACGGTTCAACCGCACCATCAACCAGGAGTGGGCCTACGCCCATACCTACCTGTCCGACGATGCCCGCTCAGCCACGTATGCGGACTGGCTCCACTTCTACAATCATCACCGACCCCATACCGGCATCGGAGGCCTCGTCCCCGCCGACCGCGTTCACAACGTCACGGGGAACTACAG
>NZ_JANPEO010000637.1:0-2307 GCF_031422975.1 Nocardioides sp.
GGCCACGCCGGCGGCTTCGGCGATCTGCTTGCTGGTGACGCTCCTGCCGTGCTCGAGCAGCAGCGGCAGCGTCACGTCGACCAGGGCGGTGCGCCGGTCGTCGGCGGACATGGGAGCGGCGCGGGGAGTCACGCCTGCCAGCCTAAGTGAGTGAGCGCTCACTCACAAGGCTATGGGGCGAGCCGCTGGATCCGCCACCCCACACCGTCGCGCTCGTAGACCAGGCGGTCGTGCATCCGCCCGGGCCGTCCCTGCCAGAACTCCACCGTCTCCGGTTCGACGCGATAGCCACCCCAGTGGTCGGGCACCGGCACGTCCTGCCCCTCGAACCGCGCCGTCATCTCGTCGTAGGCCGCAGTGAGCTCGTCGCGCGACGCGACCGGCTGTGACTGCTGGCTGGCCCACGCGCCGAGCTGCGCCCCGCGCGGCCGGGTGCGGTGGTAGGCCTCCACCGCCTCGCGCTCCAGCACGCGGGCTGTCCCCTCGATCCGCACCTGCCGCTGGAGCGGGTGCCACGGGAACAGCAGCGCGCAGTGCGGGTCGGCCGCCAGCTCCTGCCCCTTGCGCGAGCCGTGGTTGGTGAAGAGCACGAAGCCGCGCTCGTCGAGGCCCTTCAGCAGCACCATCCGCGACGACGGACGGCCCTCGATGCCCACGGTGCTGAGCACCATCGCGTTGGGCTCGTGGAGCCCGGCGTCGAGCGCTTCGCCCAGCCAGCGCTGGAACATCAGGTAGGGGTCGGCGGCCAGGTCGGGGACATCGAGCCCGCCAGCGGCGTACTCCTCACGAAGCGCCGCGAGCCTGCCGAGGATCGATCCCGTGTCCATGCGCGCACCCTAGACGTCCACGATGGGCGCGGGAATCCGCCTCGGTGGTGAACCAGTCGGCGAACGGGTGCACAATAGGTCGGCTCGCGAGCACATCTGGGCGAGCCACACGCCGTACGCAAAGGAGCGTCTGTCGCATGACTGAGGTCCACCACGGGCTCGAGGGAGTCGTCGCTTTCGAAACTGAGATCGCCGAGCCCGACAAGGAAGGATCGGCGCTTCGCTACCGCGGCGTCGACATCGAGGACATCGTCGGCCGGGTGCCGTTCGAGAACGTCTGGGGCCTCCTGATCGACGGCTTCTACACACCGGGCCTGCCGCCGGCCGAGGCGTTCAGCCTGCCCGTGCACACCGGCGACGTGCGCGTCGACGTCCAGGCAGCGATCGCGATGCTCGCGCCGCAGTTCGGTTTCGGCCAGACCTACGACATCTCCGACGAGCAGGCCCGCGAGGACCTCGCCCGGGTCGCGGTGATGGTCCTGTCGTACGCCGCACAGTCGGCCCGTGGCCTCGACAAGCCGGTCGTCTCGCAGAGGATCGTCGACCAGGGCTCCAGTCTCGCGGAGAAGTTCCTGATCCGCTGGAAGGGCGAGGCCGACCCCAAGCACGTCAAGGCGATCGACGCCTACTGGAGCTCGGCCGCCGAGCACGGCATGAACGCCTCGACGTTCACCGCGCGCGTCATCACCTCCACCGGCGCCGACGTGGCGGCCGCGTTCTCCGGCGCCATCGGCGCCATGAGCGGCCCGCTCCACGGCGGGGCTCCCGCCCGCGTGCTCACCATGATCGAGGAGGTCGAGAAGTCGGGCGACGCCACGGCGTACGTCAAGGGCCTGCTCGACTCCGGCGAGCGGCTGATGGGCTTCGGCCACCGCGTCTACCGCGCCGAGGACCCGCGCGCCCGCGTGCTGCGGCGCACGGCCAAGGAGCTCAACGCACCGCGCTACGCCGTCGCCGAGGCCCTCGAGCAGGCTGCACTCAAGGAGCTGCGCGAGCGCCGTCCCGACCGCGTGCTGGAGACCAACGTCGAGTTCTGGGCCGCGATCGTGCTCGACTTCGCCGAGGTGCCGGCCCACATGTTCACCTCGATGTTCACCTGCGCCCGCACCGGTGGCTGGTCGGCGCACATCCTGGAGCAGAAGCGCACCGGTCGCCTGATCCGGCCGTCCGCGATCTACACCGGCCCGGCGGCTCGCCCGGCCAGCGAGGTCGACGGCTGGACCGAGGCCTGGGCCGAGTAGGTCTCAGCGCTCAGGCCCTGAAACTCCACTCACTCGCGTGGAGTTTCAGGGCCTGACGTCGCTCGGAGGGCGAAACTCCACGCACTCGCGTGGAGTTTCAGCCGGTGGCGGCGTGCTCGACGTACCAGCTCGTGAGGCCCTGCGAGCCGGCCTTGCTGAGCGAGATGTGCATGTGGTCGCGGTGCCGCAGCGTGGTCGAGCAGGTCTTGCGGGAGCGGCAGCCGGAGTTGAGGTAGTTC
>NZ_JANPEO010000638.1:0-2793 GCF_031422975.1 Nocardioides sp.
GGTCGGGCGGTCCCGGGTCGCTCACGGGGTCACCTGCCTTCGATCTGTCGATGAGTTGGACGAAATGCCAGTGCCGGACAGCCACGGGGGAAGCTGTACGGCACCGAAGTGCGACCACAGACGGGGGATGCTGGGGTCGCCTGTTGATTCTTGCACGACGTATGGAGGAAAACCAACCTGTGCTGGCCGGTGAGTTGCGACCTATCCGAGCTCGCGACGAGAGCTGGTCTGGCGGAGGTCGAAGCCGTCATCCTTGCGGTTCCCGGCGTTGGCCATGACGACCGCGACATACGGCAGCAGGACGGCTCCGGCGATCAGCACCCACCGGAGAAGGCCGGGTCCCACGGCGACCGCGCCGACCACACAGGCCGTCCTGATCGCCATCGAGATGAGGTAGCGGCGCTGCCGGCCCGCGATGTCGTCGGCCACGCTCGTCGGCGCGGTCGTGATACGCACCGAATGTGAGTCCCGTGGGGCCATGGCGAAAGTGTACGTCGCTAGGCTCAACGGCCGCGGGCCGCGACGTTCGCCGCGTCCCCGCTCATCCGTCGACAAAGGGAGCCTCCATGTCCAACCGCACCTACCGCGTCAGCGAGATCGTCGGCACGTCGCCGGACGGCATCGACCAGGCCGTCCGCAACGGCATCGAGCGGGCCGGCAAGACGCTGCGCCACATCGACTGGTTCGAGATCACCCAGATCCGTGGCCAGGCCAAGGACGGTGCGGTCGAGCACTTCCAGGTCGGGATGAAGGTCGGGTTCCGCCTCGAGGACGAGTGAGCACCCGAATTGCCCCTACCCCTCGGTAATCACTAGCGTCGTGAATCGTGAGCGATCCCACTGCAAGTGCCCCGCGGTCCGTGCTCGTGACTGGCGGCAATCGCGGCATCGGCCGCGCCATCGCCGAGGCGTTCCTGGCCCAGGATGACAAGGTCGCCGTCACCACTCGATCGGGTGGTGCCCCCGAGGGCGCCCTCGACGTGCGTTGCGACGTCACCGATCCGGCAGCGGTCGAGGCGGCCTTCACCGAGATCGAGGCCGCCCACGGCCCGGTCGAGATCCTGGTCGCCAACGCCGGCATCACCCACGACACGCTGATCCTGCGCATGTCGGAGGACGACTGGTCCTCGGTGATCGACACCAACCTGACCGGCTCCTTCCGCCTGGCCAAGCGGGCCGCCAAGGGCATGCTGCGCCTCAGGCGAGGCCGCATCATCTTCATCTCGTCCGTGGTCGGGCTGCTCGGGTCGGCCGGCCAGGTCAACTACGCCGCCTCCAAGGCCGGCCTCGTCGGGATGGCACGGTCGCTGGCCCGCGAGCTCGGGTCGCGCTCCATCACCACCAACGTCGTGGCGCCCGGTTTCGTCGAGACCGACATGACCGCGGTGCTCACCGACGAGCAGAAACAGCTGATCAAGACACAGGTGCCGCTGGGGCGCTACGCAAGCACGACCGAGGTCGCCTCGGCCGTGACCTGGCTGGCGTCGGACGGCGCCGCCTACGTGACAGGAGCCGTCATCCCGGTTGACGGCGGACTCGGAATGGGGCACTGAACCAATGACGGAATTCACTGGCATCTTGAGTGGCAAGCGCATCCTGGTTGCGGGCGTGACGATGGACTCCTCCATCGGCTTCGCCACCGCCAAGGTCGCCCAGGAACAGGGCGCCACGGTGCTCATCTCCAACTTCGGCCGCGCGCTGGGTATCACCCGGCGGATCGCCAAGCGACTACCGGCCGAGGCGCCGGTGCTCGAGCTCGACGTCACCGACGAGGAGCACCTCGCGGGCCTGGCCGACCAGGTGCGTCAGCACGTCGACGGCCTCGACGGCGTCGTCCACTCGATCGCCTACGGCAACCCGCAGACGCTCTTGGGCGGCAAGTTCCTCGAGGGGCCCTGGGCCGACGTGGCCCAGGCGGTCCAGGTGTCGGCGTTCTCGTTGAAGTCGCTGGCGATGGCGACCCGACCGCTGCTCTCGGAGGGCGGCTCGATCGTCGGCCTGACCTTCGACGCCACGGTCGCGTGGCCGGCCTACGACTGGATGGGCGTGGCCAAGGCCGGTCTGGAATCCACCTCGCGCTACCTGGCCCGCGACCTCGGGCCCAGCGGCATCCGCTGCAACCTCGTGGCAGCCGGACCGCTCAAGACGCTGGCCGCCAAGGCCATCCCGGGCTTCGAGGACCTCGAGTCGGCGTGGAAGGACCGCGCCCCGCTCGGTTGGGACGAGAGCAACCACGAGCCGACCGCCAAGGCCGTGTGCGCCCTGCTCAGCGACTTCTTCCCGGCCACGACCGGCGAGATCGTGCACGTCGACGGTGGCTTCCACGCGATGGGGCTCTGAGCCGCCGCGAGCGTCGCCTGATCAGGTCGGACGATACGGTTCGGCCGTGACCTCGCTCGTCGAACTTCGCGTCCTCGAAGGCCCCAACCTCTACTTCCCGCGCGCCGCCATCAAGCTGACCCTCGACATCAGCACGATCGCGGAGGCGTCCGACGAGACCGTGCTGCGGTTCGCGCGCCGGATCGGGCTGCGCACCACCCGCCCGGGTGCCCCACGGAGCGGGTTCCGGCAGCGGTTCGCGATGCGTGCCGTGGAGCGGCTCGTGCGTGCCATCGCCAGCGAGTCCGGGACGTCTCGGCTCGCCGTCCGGGTCCGCCCGACCTCCGACGCCAACCAGCTCGTCGTGGCCTTTCCGTGGCGACACCGGGGGAGGGCGGAGGCTCTCGGCCACGCCGTCGCCCACGCCCTGGACGCGCTGCCCACGCCCGACGTCGAGGCAGCGGTGAGTGCCGCG
>NZ_JANPEO010000639.1:0-3023 GCF_031422975.1 Nocardioides sp.
CACCGCGAACGTGCGCGCGGTCCACGACTCGCCGTCGCGGGTCACGCAGACGCGCGCGGCTTCGCGCGTCTCCACCCACACGGAGGCGGTTGACTCATCGACGTACCGCAGCAGCGGGCCGACCACCAGCGACGCCATCTCAGGGCTCGAGCAGGACCTTGATCGCGCGCCGCTCGTCCATCGCGGTGTAGCCCTCGGGCGACTGGTCGAGCGGCAGCGTGAGGTCGAAGACCAACCCGGGGTTGATCGCGCCGGACAGCGTCAGTGCAAGCAGCTCCGGGAGGTACTTGCGCACCGGGGCCATGCCGCCGGCCAGTCCGATGTTCTGCTGGAACATCTTGCGGACCGGGAGCTCCACGTCGTGGGGTACGCCGACGAACCCGACCGTGGCGCCGGGGCGGGCCACGGCGAAGGCCGTCTTGATCGCCTGGTCGGTGCCGACACACTCGAGGACGGCGTCGGCTCCCACACCCTGCGTGATCTCCGCGATCCGCTCGGCGCCCTCCTTGCCCCGCTCGGCCACGATGTGGGTCGCACCGAACTGCCGGGCGATGTCCTGGCGCGGCTCGTGGCGCGACATGGCGATCACGCGCTCGGCGCCCATCTGGGCCGCGGCGAGCACGCCGCAGAGCCCGACTGCTCCGTCGCCGACCACGACGGCCGTGCCGCCCCGCTTCACCCCGGCAGCGACCGCCGCGTGCCAGCCGGTCGCCATCACGTCGGAGAGCGTGAGCAGCGAGGGGATCAGCGCCTTGTCGGGCATGTCCTCGGTCTTGACCAGGGAGCCGTTGGCGTGGTTGACGAGGGCGTACTCGGCCTGACCGCTCACCGTGAACCCGAGGTTGACGCAGCCGGACTGCATGCCGTTCTGGCAGTGGGCACACGTGTTGTCGCAGTGGTCGAAGGGGACGATGACGAAGTCGCCGGGCTTGAAGTCGGTGACCTCGGAGCCGACCTCCTGCACGATGCCGACGCACTCGTGGCCGATCGTGTCGCCGGGCGTGATGTCGTTGAAGCCGCGGTAGGGCCACAGGTCCGAGCCGCAGATGCAGCCCGCTGTCACCTTGATGATGGCGTCGGTGGGCTTGGTGATCGTGGGGTCCGGGACGTCTTCGACACGGATGTCACCGGCAGCATGAATCGTCGTTGCGCGCATGGTCCCGATCCTTGCACGCGTCTGGGCAGCCCCGTTCGGTGCGACCGCGCTCGCCCGACGGCGGTACTTGTCGTATCTCATATCTGAGATACCGTGGCTGGCATGGAGACGGACTACAAGGGTCGCATCGGCAATCTCATCCGCGACGCACGCAAGCACCGGGGCCTCACCCAGCACCAGCTCGCTGAGCTGCTGGCCACCAGTCAGAGCGCGATCAACCGGATCGAGAAGGGCCACCAGAACCTCTCGCTCGAGATGCTGGCCCGCATCGGCGCCGCCCTCGACTCCGAGATCGTCGCCCTCGGCGCCGGCCCCACACACCTGCGCGTCAGCGGCCCGACGACGCTGTCGGGCTCGATCGAGGTCAAGACCTCGAAGAACGCCGGAGTGGCGCTTCTGTGCGCCTCGCTCCTCAACCGCGGTCGCACCACGCTCCGCAAGGTCGCCCGGATCGAGGAGGTCAACCGCCTGCTCGAGGTGCTCACCTCACTCGGGGTGCAGACGCGCTGGCTCAACGACCAGAACGACCTGGAGATCATCCCGCCGGCCGAGCTCAACCTCGCCCACATCGACCAGGACGCGGCACGACGCACCCGCTCGGTGATCATGTTCCTGGGCCCGCTGCTGCACCGCAGTGACAGCTTCGACCTGCCCTATGCCGGCGGCTGCAACCTCGGCACCCGCACCGTGGAGCCGCACATGTCGGCGCTGCGGCCCTTCGGCCTCGAGGTCAAGGCCACCGACGGGATGTACCACGCGGCCGTCAACCGGGCGGTGGAGCCCGAGCGTCCGATCGTGCTGACCGAACGCGGCGACACCGTCACCGAGAACGCACTGATGGCCGCAGCACTGCACCCCGGCACGACGGTCATCCGCAACGCGTCGTCCAACTACATGGTCCAGGACCTCTGCTTCTACCTCCAGAAGCTCGGCGTCGTGATCGCGGGCGTCGGCAGCACCACGTTGCGTGTCACCGGCTGCGAGACCATCGACGTCGACGTCGACTACTCCCCCTCCGAGGACCCGATCGAGGCCATGTCGCTGCTCGCTGCGGCGATCGTCACCAAGTCCTCGATCACCATCCAGCGGGTGCCGATCGAGTTCCTCGAGATCGAGCTCGCGACCCTGGAGGAGATGGGCTTCCGCTACTCGCGCACCGAGGAGTACGTCGCCGCGAACGGCGCCACCCGCCTGGTCGACCTCACCACCTTCGCCAGTGACCTGACCGCTCCCCTGGACAAGATCCACCCGATGCCCTTCCCGGGCCTCAACATCGACAACCTGCCGGTCTTCGCCGCCATCGCCGCGGTGGCGGAAGGGCAGACGCTCCTGCACGACTGGGTCTACGAGAACCGCGCGATCTACCTCACCGAGCTCAACAAGCTCGGCGCGCAGGTCAAGCTGCTCGACCCGCACCGCGTGCTCGTCGAGGGCCCCACGCACTGGTCCGGCGCGGAGATCGTCTGTCCGCCGGCCCTGCGCCCGGCCGTGGTGATCCTGCTGGCCATGCTCGCCTCCAAGGGGACCTCGGTGCTGCGCTCGACCTACGTCATCCACCGCGGCTACGAGGACCTCGCCGAACGGCTGAACCTCCTCGGCGCCAACATCGAAACGTTCCGTGACATCTGATCGTTGGGCGATCGCCGACCTGCTCGATGCCTACGACGCCCAGCTGCGTCGTGACGCCGAGGTGCTCACCGCCACGGACATCACGAACGACGGGCCGCTGGTCCGGGCGCGCTTCCACCGCAGTGGCTTCGTCAGCTACCGCGACCTCGGCGGGCTCGCCGGGGCGAGCCTCGACGCGCAGATCCAACGCACGATCACCCACTTACGCGTCGAGACCGACGTCGATGACTTCGAGTGG
>NZ_JANPEO010000640.1:0-2390 GCF_031422975.1 Nocardioides sp.
AGAAGTCGTCACCGACGCCCGCGCTCATCGATGTCCGCCGTGGCTGCCGCCCGTGCGTTCCATCGCCTGGTTCCGTCCCTCGTCACATCGTGTGGCCGCATCCTGGTGATCGAGCGCCTACCCTTGAGCCCTTCGAGGAGGAGGGTGATGACGGGAGTGCACCGAGCGCGCGCGGCGGCAGCCGCCGGTCTGCTCCTGTTCGCGACGTCCTGCGGCGGCGAGTCGCCGGCGGCGCCATCGTCCTCACCGTCTCCGTCGACCTCGAAGTCCACCGCACCCTCACCCAGCGAGCCGCCGGTCGCGGATCCGAACCACGCCGTCGATCCGCCCGGTCCGCGCAAGGGCGCGCTGGTCCTCGCGGACCTGATGATCAAGGCCCGGACCGCTCTCGACCCGGACGTGATCGAGCAGATCAACGCGCTCAAGTCCGTCAAGAGCTCGCTGGTGCTCTCACTCGGAGACGTCGGCATCGAGAACCGGGTCATCAACATCGCCGCGGTCGACCCGTCGACCTACCGCAACTTCACCGTCCGGGAATCCGCCGAGCTCCAGGAGCAGTGGGACCGGGTCGCGGGGGGCGAGGTGGCACTGGAGAAGAAGCTCGCCAAGCAGCTGCAGGACAAGGCGGGCTACCTCAAGCTCGGCAACGACGAGGATGCGCCGGACGTGCACATCGGCGCCTATGCACCGCAGGTGCCGCAGATCGACGCGGTGGTCAACGAGTTGTGGGGCGAGGAGCTCGGTGTCCCCACCGACAACGCGATGCTGATCAACACCGGCATCAACTCACCGCGGTTCGTGATGAAGGACCTGCAGCGGATCGTCGGGGACGACGCGGCGGTCTCCATCCTCGGGCCCAACCTCGACCCGGGTGCCCAACAGACAGCGGTGCTGACGGGCGGCTCGGTCGCCGCGGCCGTTGGAACCTTCCGCTACACGGTGCTCGCGGCGGGAAGGATCGCGCCCGAGCAGTCCTGGGTGGCCGCCAACATCCGTACCGAGCAGGTGCCCATCCTGGGCAACGTCACCTGCCACAAGGTGATCTTCCCGCAGCTGCGGGCGGCGCTGCTCGAGATCCAGTCGACCGGCGACCTGGCGCAGGAGATCCATCCGGGGGAGTACGCCGGTTGCTACTACCCGCGCTACATCGCCGGCACCCAGCAGCTCTCGCTGCACTCCTTCGGCATCGCGTTCGACCTGAACGTCCCCGGCAACCAACGGGGAACCGTCGGTGAGATGAGTCGCGCCGTCGTCGCGATCTTCAAGAGGTGGGGCTTCGCCTGGGGCGGCGACTGGGGCTACACCGACCCCATGCACTTCGAGATGAACGCGATCGCCGACCCCGAGTAGCGGGTCACTCAGGCAGCGGTGCCGTGGGCGATCAGGCTGTACAGGTATGCCGCCGCCGGGACCAGCATGAGCCCCAGCATCAGTGCGGTGCGGACGTGGACCAGCGCCACGACCTGGTCATCGTCCGGAGTCAGGAGCGCGAGGTCCTCGTCCGTGCGCGGGCGGTGGAGCACCAGCAGACACACGATGCCGGCGGTGAAGATCGCGGCCAGCACGGAGCTGTCGGACACGAGGCCGAGGCGCGTGTAGAGGCCGAGCGGACTGACCGGGTCCGCGAGCGAGCCCACAGGCTCGAAGATCCGCGGCAGGAGCATCGGGCTGACGATGCTGAGGTCGTAGGTCCAGAAGAAGATGATCTGGTGCAGGACGATCATCACGGCGGTGAGTCCGGTCTCGAGAAGCAGGTTGACCCTGGCCAGTGCGGGGTTGATCGCCCAGAGGATCGCGAGGAACGGACACAACATCGCGAACCAGTACGGAAAGGCCGGCGCGCTCACGAAGAACGCCGCCAGTCCGGCGAACCCGGCGTAGACGGCGGTTCGGTGCAGCTCAGCCGTGCTGCCGGGACGTCGGACGTAGCTGGCGACGCACACCAGGACGAACAGCAGCGGGAAGATCGGCACCCCGCCACTGCCCAGCGGCAGGCGGTTGTCCAGCACCATGAAGGCGATGAGGTCGGAACCGGTCTTGGCACTCGGGTTCTCCGAGAAGAGGAACGGGACCTTGAAGACGAAGGCCACGCTCAGGACACCCGCGAGGCACAGCAGGATGCGCGAGACGCGCTTCTCGACCAGGAGCAGCACGGGCAGGAAGATGAACAGCGGGAACCACTTGATCGCCATCGCGACGGCGAAGGCCGCGACGAAGGCGCGTCGGCGACCCTGCAGGAGGTAGTAGAGCCCCAGCATGCTGAAGAACAGGTGGATGACGTCGAACTGCCCCATCAGGAACACCGCGCTGATCAGGAAGCCCGAGGTCAAGAAGACGAAGCCTGACCAGGCTGCCCAGCGAGACTGGGGAGCCAGCCGCACGCTGGTGCG
>NZ_JANPEO010000641.1:0-2256 GCF_031422975.1 Nocardioides sp.
CAAGCGCGTGAAGCGCGCCACCGACCTCAAGCTGCCCGGCAACGAGATGTACGCCGAGCTCAAGCAGGGTTCGGGCAAGAACAAGATCGCCACCACCATGGCCGTCGTCCGGCTGCTCCGGGACTGGATGAAGAACCCGGAAATCGGCGATCGCATCGTTCCGATTGCCCCCGACGAATACCGCACGTTCGGCATGGACTCGATGTTCCCGAGCGCCAAGGTCTACAACCCCGGCGGCCAGCAGTACGACCCCGTGGACCGCAAGCTGCTCCTGTCCTACAAGGAGTCGGTGCAGGGCCAGATGCTGCACGAGGGCATCTCCGAGGCGGGCGCGATGGCCTCGGCCACGGCTGCCGGCTCGGCGTACTCCACGCACGGCGAGCACATGATCCCGTTCTACATCTTCTACTCGATGTTCGGGTTCCAGCGCACCGGTGACTCGATCTGGGCGATGGCGGACCAGCTCGCCCGCGGGTTCCTGATCGGGGCCACCGCGGGTCGCACCACCCTGACCGGTGAGGGCCTCCAGCACGCGGACGGCCACTCGCCGCTGATCGCAGCCACCAACCCCGCCGTCGTGCACTACGACCCGGCGTATGCCTACGAGGTCAGCCACATCATGCAGTCCGGCCTCGAGCGCATGTACGGCGCCGACGCGGAGAACGTGATCTTCTACATCACCGTCTACAACGAGCCCGTCTCGATGCCGGTCCAGCCGGATGACGTGGACGTCCACGGCATCCTCAAGGGCATCCACCGTGTCGGTGTGGGCGAGGGGGAAGGTCCCCGCGTGCAGCTGATGGCGTCGGGGGTGGCGATGCCGTGGGCCACCGAGGCCGCGCAGATCCTCGCCGACGATTGGGGCGTCCGGGCCGACACCTGGTCGGTGACGTCGTGGAACGAGCTGGCTCGCGACGCAGTCGCCGCCGAGCAGTGGAACCTCCTGCACCCGGGCGAGGACAAGCGCACCGCGTACGTCGCGGACCGCCTCGCCGACGTGGCCGGTCCGGTCGTGGCCGTCTCCGACTTCATGTGTGCGGTGCCGTTGCAGATCGCGCGCTGGGTCCCCGGTGACTTCCGCGTGCTCGGCACCGACGGTTTCGGCTTCGCCGACACCCGGCCCGCCGCACGTCGCTTCTTCAACGTGGACGCCCAGAGCGTCGTCGTCCAGGCGCTGCAGTCCCTCGCCGACGCCGGCCAGTTCCCGCGCGAGCGGGTGGTCGAGGCGGCCGCCAAGTACCGCATCGACGACCCGACCGCCGTGCGCGACGTCAAGCAGGAGGGCGGGGACGCCTGACCGTCAGGCGCCGGCGCTAGATCGTCAGGCGCCGGCGCCGAGCACGTGCACCGGCGCCACCGGCGCCTCCCCGGCCTCGGCCTGGAGCGGCACGACGCGAGGACCCGTCTCGAGCAGGTCGCGCCAGCGCTCACGGTCGTACGTCGCCGGCTCGGTCGAGCGGATGAAGTCGTTGACGATCCGGACGAAACGCTGCGGGTGGTCCTTGTGCGGGAAGTGCGCCGCGTTGGGGATCACCTCGACGCGGGCCGACGGTGCCAGGGCGGCGGCGTTGCTGGCATGGCGAACCGGGATGATCTGGTCGTTGCGGCCCCAGATCACGCACATCGGCATCGCTTCGGTCAGGTAGGCACGGTCGGAAACGGTGACGATCTGGCCCTTCCAGTCCACCACGGCCCGCACGACGTGCCGGATCGCGGCCCGGGTGTGCGGGTCCTGGAACGACTCGTAGATGGCCGCTGCCTCGCCCAGGTCGCGAAGCGAGCGCCTGCCGGTGGCGGCGAGGGCACGCATACCCATCGCGCCGAGGTGGCGCACGCCCGGCAGCGTCAGCAGCGCCATGGCCTGGTGGAAGCCCGGCGTCGTGATCATCCGGATCGCGGGCGACACCTCGGGGCCGAGCCCGCCGCTGCTGACCAGGATGAGGCGTTCGCAGCGCTCGGGGAACTGGTAGGCGAACTGCATCGCGACGCCTCCGCCGAAGCTGTGTCCGACCACGGTGACCTGGTCGATGCCCAGCACGGTGAGCAGGTCGCGCATGCCGTTGGCGTAGCCGCCGACGCTGTAGTCGGCCCGCGGCTTGGCGGACTGCCCGTGGCCGAGGAGGTCCGGCGCGACGACGGTGTATCGACGTGCGAGCTGGTCGATGACCGGCTCCCAGGTGGTGTGGTCGGCGCCGAGACCGTGAAGGAGGAGCAGCGCGGGGCCGGACCCGGTGCGCACGAACGCGCGCCGGTGCC
>NZ_JANPEO010000642.1:0-2894 GCF_031422975.1 Nocardioides sp.
GGGGTGCCGAAATGACGGCGTACTCGGCCGGCACGGTCGCCGTCGTCACCAACGCGACGGCCGCCCGCTTCTTCGACTACGTCGGCAGCAGCTTCCAGCCGCGCGGCTTCCTCCAGGAGCAACTGACGTACGACTCGGGCATCGGCCGCTACACGCTGACCGACACGACCGGGCAGAAGTTCGTCTTCTTCGACTTCGACACGTCGCTCCCGGCCGCGCAGCGCGGCTCGCTGGAGGGCCGCACGGACAGGGCGGGCAACTCGACGTCCGTCACATCCTGGACGACGGCCGGGCGGCGTACCTCCTCAAGCTGCACCACTCGCTGACCGACGGCCTCGGTGGCATCCAGCTGATGGCGCTGGTGCAGAGCCGGACGCGTGAGCACACCGCCGACAAGCCCCGCCCCGTGCAGCGCGAGTCGAGCTACCCGGCGAATCCGTGGGACCTCACGACCACGGTGATCGGCGAGAACGCGAGGCGCCTGCCGGGTGTCGCGGCGCGAGCCGTGTCGGGAGGGGCCCGGATGCTCACGGGGCGGTCCCACGCGCTCGGTGAGGCCGTCCGTTTCGGCAGCTCGCTGCGGCGTACCCTCTCGCCGCCGCCGGCCACGCCGTCCCCGCTGCTGGAGGATCGACGCGGGAGCACCTGGCGCTTCCAGGTGATGGAGTGCGAGCTGGCCGACCTCAAGGCGGCCGCCACGCTGGCGCGCGGATCGCTGAACGACGCCTACATTGCGGCGCTGCTCGGTGGGCTGCGTCGCTATCACGAGCGCCACGGCGTGGACATCGAGGATCTCTCGATGGTGATGCCGGTCAGCATGCGCAAGTCCGACGACCCGATGGGCGGCAACAAGTTCGCGGGCGCCTACTTCGCGGCGCCGATCGGGGTCGAGGATCCGGTGGAGCGGATCGCGGTGCTGCGCGGCATCGTGCTGACGCTGCGTGTCGAACCCGCGCTCGACGCGCTCTCGCTGGTGGCGCCGCTGCTCAACCGCGTCCCGGCCCGTGTCGGGCAGATGGCCTTCAGCCTCGTCGGCAGCGCCGCCGAGCTCTCGGCGTCGAACATGCCCGGGGTGCCCTATCCGGTCTACATGGCCGGTGCGCGCGTCGAGCGGGTGTTCCCCTTCGGGCCGCTGCCGGGCGTGGCGGTGATGGCCGGGCTGATCTCGCACAACGGCACGTGCTGCATCGGGCTCAACATCGACGGGGACGCGATCACCGACCTGGACATGTTCATGGAGTGCATGAACGAGGGGCTGCTCGAGGTCATCTCGGTCGTGCGGTGACTCCGAGGCCCCGGGGAACGTCAGTCCTGGAAGCGGGTGGACAGGGCATAGCGGAGCAGCACGACGTCGCCCAGGGTCCGTGTCTCGACCAGCCTCGCGCGGTGGTCGGGGCCCCACGGGAAGGGCCCGTCACCGACGAACCTCCGGGCGCGTGAGTCGCCCACGAAGAAGGGCGCCACGACGAGCTGCAGCTCGTCGGCGAGACCGTCGGTGAGGAACTGCGTGTGCACCGTCTCGCCGCCCTCGACCATCAGTCGCCGTACGCCCCGATCGTGCAGGTCCTCGCTCAACCCGCGCATGGCGACCGCGCGCCCGCCGTCGACGACGGTGGCGACCGCGCCGAGCCGGTCGCGGGCCTGGCCGACGGCCTCGGCCGGGCAGTAGACGAGCTTCGTGCCGTCGCCGGTCGCGAAGAAGTTCGACGCCGGGTCCAGCCGGGCCTGCCTCGTCAGGGTGACCTTCAGCGGAGAGCTCGGTCGTCCCGCGGCCAGCCGGACTTCCCGGCGTCGAGCACCACGCACCAGCAGCCGCGGGTTGTCGTTGCGGACCGTCGCCGCTCCGACCAGGATCGCGTCGCAGCCGGCCCGGACCTCGTCAACCCGGTCGAAGTCCGCGTCGTTGGACAGCATGAGCCGCTGGTCGGTCGCGCTGTCGAGGTAGCCGTCGAGCGACATCCCGCAGCTGAGGAGGGTGTACGGCCGCTCAGCCATGCGCCGCCTCCTCGAGTCGCGGCGCTGCCGGGACCGCGCCGCGGCGTACGGCGACGGCGACTCCCGGCAGCGTCGCGACGAGCGCCATGACGCCGTACACCACTGCCACGGTGAGGCCCTGGGCTGCGCCGAGACCCACTGCGCCGAAGACCCAGGCGGCGGCTCCTTCGCGTGGACCCCAGCCGGCGATCCCGACCGGCACGGCCGACACGAGGAGCACGACCAGGGCGAGGGCCGCGAGCTCGGGAAGCGGGGCGCTGACGCCGGCGGTGCGGGCGGCGACCACGAAGACGACCACATGCCCGGCCGCAGCGAACGCGGACGCGAGCACGACGTGCGGCCACACGACCGTGAGCAGGCGGAGGTCCTCGACCAGGACCCGGCGGGCCCGGCGCGGCAGGGTGAAGCACACGATGACGAGCACGGCCAGGCCGACGACGGCCCCCACCGCCACGGGGGCGCGCACGCCCGGGAGCAGGAGCGCGACGGCACCCAGCGCCAGGACTGCCTGCACAGCCTGACCGATGGCGCGGTCCCACCCGACCGACCGCACCCCGCGGCCCATCGCGCCCGTCTCGCGACCATGGCTCACACCGCGGTGCACGTCGCCGAGGACCCCGCCGGGCAGAGTGGCGTTGAGGAACTGCGAGCGGTAGTAGGCGGCGACGGCCGTCCGGACCGGCACGGCGACGCCGAGCCGTTGCGCCACGAGGCTCCACCGCCACGCGCAGCACAGAGTCGTGCCGGCGGTCACCGCCAGTGCGACCAACAGGGCCTCCGGGCTGGTGCGCTGCACTCCATCCACGAACGGGCCGGCGCCCTGCCGCCACACGAGGGCGACCAGGATCGCGGCGCCGCCCAGGAGGCGCGCCCAGATCCAGAACGTCCTGCTGATGGCG
>NZ_JANPEO010000643.1:0-1516 GCF_031422975.1 Nocardioides sp.
CTCGTCCCGACGGAGGTGTCGTCGACCACGAAAGACGTCTGCAGGCTCGAGTCCTCGGTCATCGTGAAGCGGATCGAGACCGTCCTGCCCTTGTAGGCGGTGAGGTTGAAGGACTTCTGCGTGTAGGTCGCGTTCGGCCCGACGTTGGAGTACGTCGCGAGCGTCGTGACGGTGGAGCCGTCGACGACCTGGGCGCGCATCGTGTCGTAGACCGTGCTGCCCGTCTCGGCCGTGTCGGTGCGCAGCCAGAACGACAGCGTCGCGCTCGTCGCGGTCGAGGGGATCGCGACGCTCTGGTTGATCGTCTCGGTGCCCGAGGTGCCGTTGCCGCCGAGCCACGCCTTCCACGACCCGGTGCGGGCCGGGCGAGCGGTGTTGTTCGTGATCGGGCCGGCGGTGCCGGTCCACACCGTGGCGCCCGACTCGAAGCCGGGGTTGCCCAGCAGGTTGCCACCGGCGGGCGGCGGCGTGGTGCCACCGCACGACTCGGTGCCCGCCGGCACCGAGATGGCCGAGAAGGCGTTCGCGACGGCAGTGCACTGGCTGGAGCCGGCGCCGTAGAGCTCCTTGGCCGACGCGATCGCCCCGTTGCGTGCCGCGGCATACGTGCTGGTCGACGTGAGCTTGGTCGACAGCGTGCGGTACCAGACCTTCTCCATGGCGGCCCGGCCGGCACCGGTCACGGTGGCGCCGTTGCACGTGGGGCTGTTGTAGGCGACCCCGTTGATGGTCTTGGCGCCCGAGCCCTCGGAGGCCAGGTAGAACCAGTGGTTGAGCGGCCCCGACGAGTAGTGCGGGTCGAGGTTCTTGGTGTTGGTCGTCCAGCAGTCCTGGCTGGCGCCGTCCTTGCTCGGCTTGTCCATGTAGCGCAGCGGGGTGCCGTTGCCGTTGATGTTGATCTTCTCGCCGACGAGGTAGTCGCCGGGGTCGGACGCGTTGCCGGCGTGGAACTCGACCGCCGCCGCGAAGATGTCGGACGTGGCCTCGTTCAGGCCGCCCGCGTCACCGCTGTAGACCAGCCCCGCCGTGTTCTCGGTGACGCCGTGGCTCATCTCGTGGGCCGCGACGTCGATGGAGGTGAGCGGCTTGGTGTTGCCGGCGCCGTCGCCGTACGTCATCTGGGTGCCGTCCCAGAACGCGTTGTTGTAGGCGTTCCCGTAGTGGACGCGGCTGCGCGCCCCGGTGCCGTTGTTCCAGATGCCGGCGCGACCGAGGACCGAGTTGTAGTACGCGTAGGTCTTCTCGGCGCCGTACTGCGCGTCGACCCCTGCGGTCTGACGGCTCGTCGACGAGCCGTTGCCCCAGATGTTGTCGGCGTCGGTGAACTGCGTGCCGGTGCCGGAGGTCGCCCCGTTGAGGTCGGTCGTGTAGTTGCCGATGGTGTCCTTGAGCAGCCAGTTCGTCCCGCTCTGGGTGGAGCCGAGCGTGACGCTGCCCGAGTACTGGCTGTTGCCGGTGCCCTTGACGACCTCGTCGAAGGAGGTGATGACCTCGCCGGTGTCGGCGTCCACGATGG
>NZ_JANPEO010000644.1:0-1558 GCF_031422975.1 Nocardioides sp.
CGCCGTCGGTGTCGAGCCCGTGGGCCCGCATACCCTCCACGAGCAGCGACTCGACCGACTGGCGCGGGTCGAGGCTGCTCATCGGGTCCTGGAACACCATCTGGATGTCCTTGCGGCGGCGCCGCAGCTCCTCGCCGCGCAGCGACGCGATGTCGGTGCCGTCGAGCACCACACTGCCCTCGGTGGGCGGCTCGAGGTTGAGGATGGCCTTGCCCAGGGTCGACTTGCCGCACCCGGACTCGCCGACCAGGCCGTAGGTCTCGCCGCGGCGGATCTGCAGGTCGACACCGTCGACGGCGTAGACGTGGCCGATGACCTTGTCGAAGATGACGCCCCGCTTGATGGGGAAGTGCACCTTGACGCCCCGGACGTCGACGAGGACGTCGGTGTCGCGGTCGGCGGCAGGGGCGGGGGTGGTGGCGGTGTCGGTCATCGGGTCACCTCACGGGGTTGTGGCAGCGCAGGGCCCGGCGCGGGGACTCCTCGAACGCCGGGGTCGTGCTCGTGCACACCTCGACCGGCTGGGAGCAGCGCGGCGCGAAGGCGCACGCGTGGTCCCAGGGGAGGTTGTCGGCCACCGAACCGGGGATGGGGGTGAGCCGCTCGCCACGAGGGGCGTCGAGGCGCGGGATCGAGCCGAGCAGACCGTTGGTGTAGGGGTGGCGCGGGTCGGCGAAGAGCTCGTGGCGCTCTCCGCGCTCGACGATGCGACCGGCATACAGCACGTTGACCTCGTCGCACAGGCCGGCCACGACACCCAGGTCGTGCGTGATCATGACCAGCGCCGTGCCGGTCTCCACGACGAGCTCCTTGAGCAGGGCGAGGATCTGGGCCTGGATCGTGACGTCGAGCGCGGTGGTGGGCTCGTCGGCGATGAGCAGGCGCGGCGCGCACGCGAGGGCCATCGCGATCAGCGCGCGCTGGCGCATGCCGCCGCTCATCTGGTGCGGGTAGTCCTTCAGGCGCCGGTCGGGGTCGGGGATGCCGACCCGCTCGAGGAGGTCGCGCGCGTGCGGTCGGGCCGCCTTGCGAGACATGCCGCGGTGCCGCTCGAGCACCTCGGTGACCTGCAGGCCGACCGGGACGACGGGGTTCAGCGAGGACAGCGGGTCCTGGAAGATCATCGCGATGTCTCGGCCGCGGCGCTCCCGCAGCGACTTCTCGTCGAGCCGGAGCAGGTTGGTGCCCTCGAAGGACGCCTCGCCCTCGACGGTGTTGCCGCGGTGGGGCAGCAGGCCCATGATCGCGAGCGAGGTGACCGACTTGCCGCAGCCGGACTCGCCGACGAGGCCGACGGTCTGGCCGGGCCGCACGTCGAAGCTCACCCCGTCGACGGCGATGAAGGGCTCCTCGCCCTGGCGCCTGAACGTGACCCGCAGGTCGCGCACGGACAGCAGCGGCGCGTCGCCGCGGGAGGTCGGGTGGGGTGGTGTCGCCGTGGCGATCATCTTCCGCCACATGCTGCCCAACTCGCTCGGGCCGGTCATCGTGCAGGCGACCCTGGTGCTGGCAACGTCGATCATCGACGCCGCCGCGCTGTCCTTCCTCGGCCTGGGCA
>NZ_JANPEO010000645.1:0-4361 GCF_031422975.1 Nocardioides sp.
GGTCGCGCCGATGCCAGTGATAACGATCTTTTTGGTCATAACATAACTCCCCGTGAGGCGTGGAAACGCGGGAGGCAAGTCCCGCACGAACAGGCCGGTCGGCGGATGCCGGCCGGCCTGTTCATCGGCGCAGGTCTTAGCCCTGAGCCTTAGTGATGAACGAGACGGCGTCGCCGACGGTCTTGAGGTTCTTGACCTCGTCGTCGGGGATGGTCACGCCGAACTTCTCCTCGGCGGCCACGACGACCTCAACCATGGAGAGGGAGTCGACGTCGAGGTCGTCCACGAAGGACTTGTCGAGCTGCACGTCGTCGGCGTCGATGCCGGCGACCTCGTTGACGATCTCGGCAAGGTCGGCGCGGATCTCTTCGGTGGTGGCCATTGGGCCTTCCTTCCATTGATGGGTGGAGCATTGTGGGTGAAGCATTGTGGGTACAGCCAAGTGGGTACTGCTGGTGTGAAACTCAGGGGGGCTACGGGACGACGATGACCTGGGCGGCGTAGGAGAGACCGGCGCCGAAGGCGATGAGCAGAGCGATGTCGCCGGACTTGGCCTCGCCCTCGACCATCATCCGCTCGAGCGCCAGCGGCACCGACGCGGCGGAGGTGTTGCCCTGCTCGGCGATGTCGCGGGCGATACGCACCCGGGCCGGCAGCTTCATCGAGCGGGCCATCGCGTCGATGATGCGCATGTTGGCCTGGTGCGGCACGAAGACGTCAAGGTCGTCGAGGGTGATGCCGGCCTTGTCCAGGGCCTGTTGGCCGATCTTGGCCATCGCGAAGGAGGCCCACCGGAAGACGGGGTTTCCCTGCATCGTCAGGTGCGGCATCACGCCGCTGCCGGGCACCTCGGGGGTGCCGACGACGTCGCGCCAGTCCTCACGTTGGCGGATCAGGTCGAACTGCTCGCCGTCGGAGCCCCACACGACCGGGCCGATGCCCGGGGTGTCGCTCGGTCCGACGACGGCCGCACCGGCGCCGTCGGCGAAGATGAAGGCCGTGCCGCGGTCGGTGACGTCAAGGATGTCGGTGAGGCGCTCGACGCCGATGACCAGGACGTGGCGGGCGCTTCCGGCCCTGACGAAGTCGGAGGCCAGGGAGATGCCGTGGCAGAACCCGGAGCAGGCCGCGGAGATGTCGAAGGCCGCGGCCTGCTCGGTGCCGAGCTCATGCGCGATGGCGGTGGCCACCGCCGGGGTCTGGAGCATGTGGCTGACGGTCGCGACAACCACGCAGTCGATCTGGCGGGCGTCGAGGCCCGCCCGCTCGAGAGCGATCCGCGACGCGGCGACCGACATCATCTGGACGGACTCCTCAGGGCCCGCCCATCGGCGGGCCTTGATGCCCGAGCGCTGCTGGATCCACTCGTCGCTGGAGTCGATCGCGTCGATCACCTCGGAGTTGGGCACGGAACGCACGGGGCGGTAGGCGCCGATGCCGAGCACTGCGGCGTGCGGTGCGCCGGTGGCTGCACTGATCGCGGTCATCAGGAGACTCCCTCGGGGTGCAGGCGCAGCAGCGGCTGGCCGGGCGAGACCAGGTCGCCGTCCTCAACCAGCCACTCGACGACGCTGCCGCCGTGCAGGGCCTTGACGACGGTGCTGTCGCGCGTGCTGGCGACCTCGCCGATGGCGGCGCCGGGCGGGAGCAGGCCGGCATCGGCGGCCTCCGCGGCGCGGTGGAACGTGCCCTTGCCCGGCGAGACGACCATCCGCCACGTCGGGGAGGTCTCGATCTGCGAGGCCTCCCCATGCTTGTCCGCGAAGGCTCGCGCGTCATCGAGCTGGTCGGGCGACTTGAGGGCGAAGGTCTCCACGCCCTTCATGGCGCGCTTGGCGATGCCGGTCAGGGTCCCGGCCGGGGGCATCTCCAAGATGCCGGTGACGCCGAGGTCGAGCATGGTCTCCATGCACAGGTCCCAGCGCACCGGGCTGGCGATCTGGCCGACGATGCGGGCGATGACGTCGCCTCCGTCGTGGATGATCTGGCCGTCCCGGTTGGAGATGACCGGCGTACGCGGGTCATGGGTCGAGACCGAGCGCGCGAGCCCGGCGAGGTGGCTGACGGCCGACTGCATGTGGCTCGTGTGGAAGGCGCCGGCCACCGACAACGCAATCAGCCGGGCCTTCGCGGGCGGAGCGTCGGCGAAGGCGGCCAGCTGCTCGAGGGTGCCGGCGGCGACGATCTGACCGGGGCCGTTGTCGTTGGCGGCAGTGAGACCGTGGAGCGTGAGAGCTGCCAGCACCTCCTCCCGGTCGCCACCGAGGACGGCGGTCATGCCGGTCGGGGTCAGGGCCGACGCCGTGGCCATCGCGGCCCCGCGCTCACGGACCAGCACCATGGCCTGTTCTGCGGTGATCACCCGGGCACCGGCGGCGGCGGACAGCTCGCCGACGCTGTGGCCGGCCACCGCGCCGATCCGCGCGAATGCGTCCGCGGGGTGCGGGAAGAGGTCCAGCGCCGCGACCAGTCCGGTCGCCACCAACAGCGGCTGGGCGATCCTGGTGTCGCGGATCGTCTCCGCGTCGGCGTTGGTGCCGTAGTCGGCGAGGTCGAGCCCGGCGACGGTCGAGAGCCAGTCGAGGCGCGAGGCGAAGACGGGGTCCTCGAGCCATGGGCTGAGGAAACCGGGGGTCTGGGCCCCTTGGCCGGGAGCGACGATGACGAGCACAGGACCAGCCTGCCGGGTGCCGCCCAGGCATGCGCCTCGGACCCGCACGAATCTGGACCCCAGTTCTTTGTAGGGTTCCTACAAGGAAGCGTCCGGCGCTTGGCGGCCGGACTGGCGGCCCAGCACGAGGGCGATCTGCAGCGTGAAGGCATCTCGGGCGGAGGTGGGCGCCAGGCCGGTCACCTCGGTGGCCTGCTTGAGGCGATAGCGGACCGTGTTGGGGTGGACGAAGAGGTGGCGCGCGGCCGCCTCGATGGCGCACCCGTGCTCGAAGTACGCCGCCAGCGTCTCGATCAGGGTGCCGCGCGCGCCCAGGAGAGGCAGATAGACCTGGTCGACGAGGTGTCGACGGGCGTGACCGTCGCCGGCGAGCGCTCGCTCGGGCAGGAGCTCGTCGCTGCGCACCGGGCGGGGTGCCTCCGGCCAGCCCGCGGCCGAGCGATGTGCCGACATCGCTGCCCTGGCGGAGGCATGGGCGTGGCTCAGGTCGTCGGTGACCGGGCCCACGACCACGGGGCCGGGCCCGAAGTGGTCGACGATGCGCAGCGCGGCGTCGTAGGGGTCACTCACGCCGCCGAGCACCACGACTAGCCGGTCGCCCTGCGTGGCGCACAGCGCGTCCATCCCGGCCGCCTGCGAGACGCGGCGGACGTGCTCGAAGATGTCGGTCTCCGTGCGCTGAGCGTGGACAGCCCCCAACACGACTGCCACATCTCCGCGCGCGCCCCACCCCAGTGCGCTGGCGCGGGACAGCACCGCCTCGTCTGCCTCCGACCTCAGCACCGCGTCCACGACCAGCGCCTCGAGGCGCGCATCCCAGGCGCCCCGGACCTCGGCGGCACGGGCGTAGACCTCGGCCGTCGCGAACGCGACCTCGCGGCCGTAGCGCAGGATGGCCTGGTGCACCTCGAAGGCGTCCGCCGGGTCGAGGAAGGCATCGATGTTGGCCTCGACGACGGAGATGCTCAGCCGGACGAGGTCGACGGTCTGCTTCAGGTCGATGACCCCGGTGAGCTCTCGAGGCGCGGCACCGAAGACCGCCGAGGCGAGTGGCGGCGTGTCACCGGCGTGGAGCGCATCCAGGTGAGTGTCGAGCCCGAACCAGTCGATGAAGCCCTTGATGCCGCCCTGCACGACGAGCCCGACCCAGGACCGGTCCTGGGCGCTGAGCTCCTGGAACCACTCGAGGTCGCTGGCCATCTTGGCCATGGCGGCCGTGCTGAGGGCGCCGGTCGAGCGCTGCAGGGCGGCGGCAGCGCGGCGACGGGACGGCTCGGCTGTCGGCACCCGTCGAATCTAGTCCCACCGGTCACTTCCGTCACCCACCAGGTGTCTGGAGGTAACAAACAACACACAACTGGCGTGGGGTGTGGGCAACGATGGGTCCGAGCGGGCGGCGGTCTGGTTGAATCGCGCAAATCATTCGATCCGGGAGTGCACGTGAGCGATCTGCCTGAGCTTGAGTTCGTCGAGATCCACGGACATCGGCGCGCGTTCCTCAAGACCGGCTCCGGTCCTGCCCTGCTGCTGCTCCACGGGCTCGGGTGTGACCACACCACCTGGGCGCCGGTCATCGAGTCGCTTGCCAAGCGCTTCCCCGTGATCGCACCCGTTATGCTCGGCCACGGGGCCGCGGCCAAGCCGCGGGCCGACTACAGCGTCGGCGGCTACCCCAACGGCAAGCGCGACC
>NZ_JANPEO010000646.1:0-2995 GCF_031422975.1 Nocardioides sp.
CAGCGCTGATCCACCAGTAGGCGCCGACTCGGCACCCGGGAAGCGCCGACTCGGCGCCTGACTTGCGCCGACTCGGCTATCGCGGGTCGACGACGAGGGCGGCCAGCTTGGCGCGCGTGGTGATGTCGAGCTTGCGGTAGATGTGTGTCAGGTGGGCATCGACGGTGCGCGGCGAGATGAAGAGGTCGGCGGCGATCTGCCGGCTCGTCAGGCCCAGGGCGACCCGCTCGGCCACCTGTCGCTCGGCGTTGCTCAGCAGGTCGAGCACGCTGCCGGTGTCGCGGGTGGTCGCGCCCGAGAAGAGGCCCACCACGGCCTCCACGCCGGCGGCCGTGAACTCGTTGCCGACGATCCACCCGCCCGGCACGGAACGGCCGACGGCCAGCGGCCGGTCGGCGGCGTAGCCCCAGGAGGCTGCCTGGCGAGGCGCACGCAGCAACGCCGCGGCGGTCGCCAACGTGCGTGACTCGCGCAGGTCGCGTTGCTGGCCGATCCAGGCCAGGCCGTCCAGCGCATCGGCGGCCCTCAACGGCATGGGCATCTCGGCGGCGCGATCGAGCGCCGCCAGCAGCGTGGTGATCGCCTGGCTCTGGTCGCCGCCGGCGAGAAGTGCCCGCGCGAGCAGCAGTCGACCCTCGACCGCGTCGCGGCCCAGACCGGTGCTGTCGGCCAGCACGACCACGTCGGCCGCGAGGCCGGCGGCTCGCTGCTGGTCCCCGGTGCGCAGCATCTCGCGCGCGTCCTGGGCCAGCACCGGGACGCGTACCGCCCACGGGAGGGTGTCACGATCGACCTCGGCGGGCGTGAACGCCGGGTCGAGGTGGCGGAGCAGCGTCTCGGCGAGCAGCGCGACCCGGTCCTCGGCGATGGCGTGAGCATCGGCCACCACCGCACGGGCCGCCGACGTGGCCTCCGTCGGCCGCCCCTGCTCGAGCGCGATCCTCGCCAGCAGCGTGCGCGCCGACAGCGAGATCCAGCGCTCGTCTCGGTGATCACGGGCGGCCAGGAGGTCCGTGATCGTGGCCGTGGCGTCGCGGAAGGCACCGCGGGAGACCTGCACGTCGGCCAGCGTGCGGGCGGCCTGACGGGTGATCTCGCTGAGCGTGCCGAGGTCGAGCGCCCGGCGAGCCTCGGCCTCCGCCTTGACCAGCGCTCCGGCGTCGAGGTGCATCTCCGCCCGGATGGAGGCGTTCCTGGCCAGCTGGTCGTCGGGGTCGGGGGTGCTGAGAGCGTGCTCGTCGGCGCGGTCGAGCAACCAGAGTCCCTCGTAGGTCCCACGCCCCTCGGAGGCGGCGATGCCCGCGCGGCGCGCCACCTGGGCGCCGATCTCGGCCGGACCGTCGCCGCTGACCAGGGTGGCCTCGAGGATCTCGACCGCGTCCGCGGCCCGCATCGAGGTGTAGAGGGAGGAGAAGATGCGGTTGGCCAGCCCGTAGCCGAGCGTGCGGGTCGCCGGATCGGCACACGCGGCCGTGATCGCTGTCCGCATCACCTGCAGGTCGGCCAGCCAGGGGGCGTCTGCGGCGCCGGTGTTGAAGTCGGCGGGGGCCACGCGATCGGCCCACGAGAGCAGGGCGCGGCGGGTCTGCTCGCGGTCGTCGGTGGAGGCGGTGAGGAACTGCCCGTGCCGGCGGATGGGCGTGAGCATGTCGAAGCGGCCGTCGGGCAGGAGCTCGAGCAGGCTGCGGCGTACGAGACCTCCCGCGATGGCGGCGGCCTGGTCACGGTCGACGCCGGCGATCTCGGCGAGCACGTCGATCGAGACCGGTGAGGTCATCTGTGCCATCCGTCGGAAACAGCGCTGCTGGTCGGCGTCGAGCAGCTCGTAGGAGCCGTGCACGGCCTCGGACAGCGAGGCCGTCGGCACGACGTTGGTGACCCCGACGAGCGCGATCTGGACGGCGATCTGCTCGATGAGCAGGGGGAGCCCGCCGGAGGCGTTGAGGAGGCGGCGTACGTCGTCGCCGTGGCCGTCGAGGTCGACGGGGTGTCCGCCGGCGGCCTCCACGCGATGCAGGAAGAGGTCGACGGCCGGACCCGAGAGGGGCTCGTGGTCGCGCGGGACGATGAATGGCGCGACGCGCACCACACGTTCGGCCGGCTGCCCGGCCATCGTCACCGAGGTCACGGCCAGCCGAGCGTCGGTGGTCCCGGTCATCACCTGCTGGAAGGTCGGTCCGAGGGCGGTGGGATCAAGGTCGAGACCGTCGACGACGAGCAGGGTGTCGGTCTCGTCCATGGCCCGGCACAGCGCTGCCTCGGGGGAGTCGCCCGGTGCCGGGGCTGCCTCGAGGGCGACCAGACAGGCCGAGATCACGTCGTCGGCGCGCACCAGTCCGCGTGCGTTGACCCAGGTGCTGTCACCGCGGGCGGCCGCGTGCCGCGCGAGCAGGGTCTTTCCGCAGCCGGGCGGGCCCACGATGCTGACCCAGCGCGAGGACGCCAACGCCGTGGCGAGACGAGCCTGAGTCTGCTCGCGTCCGAGACATGGGGTGAGCACGAGATGAACCTATCGGTCGAGCGCCGGTGCCCGCCCCGGGAATAGGTAGGACTACCGATGCCGGGACCCCCGTGCGCGCGAGAACGTTGTCCTACAGCCGAGGCGTGTGGGCCGAACAGGGGACAGCCCACCCGCCGGCGCAGAGCAGCAGGCCGTGGGTATCGCGGGGGTGAGCCCACGGCCTGCTTGCGCCGTTCAGGCCCCGCCGCGACCATCGGGCCCCGAGCGGACAGGATCTGTCCGCTGTGCCTGCCACCATGGTCACCATGAGCGACACCACCCAGCGCGTCCTGCTGCTGCTCTCGCTGCTCCAGAAGCGTCCGGTGTGGACCGGGCCGGAGCTGGCCGAGCGGCTCGGCGTGACCACCCGTAGCATCCGGCGCGACGTCGAGCGCCTGCGCGGGCTCGGCTATCCCGTGCTGGCCACCCAGGGGCTCGGCGGCGGCTACCGGCTCGGGCGCGGAAAGGACCTGCCGCCACTGCTGCTCGACGACG
>NZ_JANPEO010000647.1:0-8796 GCF_031422975.1 Nocardioides sp.
GGGCCTCTGGTGGGACGAGTTTGGTGCGTCCGAGAAACCCAGTGAGAGGACCAGCACCATGCAGTCTCGAGCAAACCTGAAGCGCGCCATCGTCGCCGTGGTCATCGGCGTTCTCATCGGGGGTGGGATCACCGCGATCAGCCCTGCAGGCGCCGAGGTGTCGCAGTTCGCCGCCACCAACTGGAAGAAGATCTGGAAGAAGAAACTCCAGCCGCTGGCGGACAAGCGCTACTACACGAAGGCCGCCTCCGACGCCAAGTACGCCGCCGCAGGGTCGGCCTACTCCAAGGCCGAGGTGGACGCCAAGCTCGGTGGGTACTACACCAAGGCGCAGTCCGACGCGAAGTACCAACCCACCGGAAACTACGCACTGAACGGCTCCTCCTACACCAAGGCCGAGAGCGACGCCCGCTACGCACCGGCCCAGCCGCTCTATCGAGGAACGATCATGCTCCAGGGCAACGCGGCCGCACCTGGTGCCGGGGGTGGCACGGGCATCTCCTTCGGAGCAACCTTCGCAGCGCCGCCGACGCCGCACTACATCAAGCTCGGTGACCCAGTGCCGGTCGGCTGCTCGGGCACGGCTGCCGCACCCAATGCGGCAGCCGGCAACCTCTGCGTCTTCGAGAGCGAGGCCGTGGGCGTGGGCGCGAACCGGGGCATCTGCCGCGGTGGAGTCGCCCTGTGCTCGGCGACCGACGCATTCGGAGCCGGTGTCTATACCTTTAGTGCGGGCACCGGGATCTGGGAGGTGCTCGCTACCTGGGCAGCGCGCCCGACCGGCGTCGTCAACCCCTCGTTCGCGCCTTCGAAGCCTGGGGCTGTGAACGGAGCCGGCGCTGGCGGGCAAGCGGCCAGCACTCGCTGACGGGGCTCACGAGGAGGACGGGCTCCTGGGTCGGCGGCGACGTGTGACGCGTACTACTGTCGCGGTGTGACCCAGGAACACGTCAACAAGTCCGGTTTCGAGACGCGTGCGATCCACGCCGGCTACGAACCCGATGCCATGACCGGAGCGGTGATCCCGCCCATCTACGCCACCAGCACCTACAAGCAGGACGGCGTCGGCGGGATGCGCGGCGGCTATGAGTACAGCCGCTCCGCCAACCCGACCCGGACCGCGCTCGAAGGTGCCCTCGCGGCCGTCGAGGAGGGTGAGCGCGGCTTCGCGTTCGCGAGCGGGCTGGCGGCCGAGGACACCGTCATCCGGTCCCTCACGGCTCCCGGCGACCATGCGGTCATCCCCGACGACGCGTACGGCGGCACCTTCCGCCTCTTCGACAAGGTGGCCAAGGTCTGGGGCCTCGACCACAGCCCGGCCGCGGTCTCCGACGTCGACGCGATGCGGGCCGCGATCGTGCCCGGCAGGACCAGGCTCGTGTGGGTCGAGACACCCACCAACCCGATGCTCAACATCGGCGACATCGAGGCGCTCGCCTCCGTGGCCCACGAGGCGGGCGCGCTGCTCGTCGTGGACAACACGTTCGCGTCGCCCTACCTCCAGCAACCGCTGACCCGGGGTGCAGACGTCGTCGTGCACTCGACGACGAAGTACGTCGGCGGCCACAGCGACGTCGTCGGCGGAGCCGTCGTCGTGCGCGATCTCGAGATCGCCGACAAGATCGCCTTCCACCAGAACTCCATGGGTGCGGTGCCCGGCCCCTTCGACTGCTTCCTCACCCACCGCGGGCTCAAGACGCTGGGCGTGCGGATGGATCGGCACTGCGACAACGCCGAGAGGGTCGTCGAGTTCCTCAGCAGCCACGCCAAGGTCGCCGAGGTGATCTACCCCGGGCTCGAGACCCACCCCGGCCACGCGATCGCCGCCAAGCAGATGAAGCGCTTCGGCGGCATCATCAGCCTCCGCGTCACCGGTGGCGAGCAGCACGCGCTCGACGTCTGTGCCAGGGCCGAGGTCTTCACGCTCGGCGAGTCGCTCGGCGGCGTCGAGTCGCTGATCGAGCACCCGGGCCGGATGACGCACGCGAGTGTCGCGGGCACCGACCTCGAGGTGCCGTCCGACCTGATCCGCCTCAGCGTGGGCATCGAGACGATCGAGGACCTGCTCGCCGACCTGGACCGGGCCCTTGCGTGACGTGAGGACAGCGAGATGACCTCGCCCGCGCCGCACACGGTCGTGTGCGTCGACTTCGGGTCGACCTTCACCAAGGCCTCCTTCGTCGATCTCGAGAGCGGCGAGATGATCGCGTCCGCCAGTCATCCGACGACGCTGCCCGGGCCAGACGGCGTCGGCGACGTCCTCGACGGCTTCGACGCCTGCCTCGCGGTGCTGGTCGCGCAGGATGCTCGCGCCGTGGACGCCGAGGTGCTGGCCTGCTCCAGCGCGGGCGGCGGTCTGCGGATCGCCGTCGTCGGCAACGAGGAGCTGGTCACCGCCGAGGCCGGGCGACGGGTGGCGCTCTCCAGCGGCGGCAAGGTCGTGGCCGTGCTCTCGGGCGGCCTCGATGTGCAGCGGTACGCCGACCTGCGCGACGCCCTCCCGGACGTGGTGCTGCTCGTGGGGGGCACCGACGGCGGGAACAGCAGCCAGCTGATCGGCGACGCCGCCTTCCTCGGGGCCGCCCGCTGGTCCGGCCCGGTCGTCGTCGCCGGCGACGTCGAGGCGCACGAACAGGTGGCCGCCGCCTTCGAGGAGTCGCGAACGCCGTACGTCCTTGCCGACAACGTGGTGCCGAAGATCGGCGTGCTCGCGGCCGGGTCGGCGCGCGCCGCCATCCGCGAGATGTTCCTGGCGCACGTGATCGGCGGCAAGCACCTCAGCAGGCGCACCGACTTCACCGCGATGGTCAAGGGCGCGACCCCGGACGTCGTGCTCACCGGTGTCGAGCTGTTGGCGCGCGGGCCCGGCCCCGATCTCGACGGCAACGCGCGACCCGGTGCCGGGGACGTGGTCGTCGTGGATGTCGGCGGGGCGACCACCGACGTGCACAGCGTCGTCGAGATCGACCCGGAGGAGAGCGGTCTCGCGCGCGAGGTCGTCGCCACGACCGCGGTCACGCGCACGGTCGAGGGCGACCTCGGCATGCGGTGGTCCGCGGTCAGCACGGTCGAGGCCGCGGAGCTTCCCGACCTCGAGGCCGCCGCGCACCGGCTGCGGGCCCATCCCGACTACCTGCCCCACTCCGACGACGAACGCGACATCGACGAGGCCATCGCCCGGGCCGCGATCGGCCTCGCCCTCAGGCGGCACGCCGGTCGGAGCAAGGTCGTGCTCAGTCCCGAGGGTCGCGTCGTCGAACGCACCGGCAAGGACCTGCGCGAGATCGACCTGCTCGTCGGCTCCGGGGGAGCGCTGCGCAACGGCGCCGCCGGCGTCGTCCACCGTGTGCTGCTGCCCGCCACGGGCGAGCACGCCGGCGGCTGGCAGCTGCCCCGGGCGCCTCGCGTCGTCGTCGACCACGACTACGTGCTGGCCGCAGCCGGTCTGCTCGCCGGGGCGCATCCCGAGGCGGCGTACGGACTCGTCCAGGGGCTCGCGCTCAGCGTGGATGAGTAGCCTGCACTCGTGACGAAGGACAGCGGGTCAACGGACCGGGAGATGGTCTCGGCCACAGGGCACGACGAGGACGCGGAGCGGCCGGGCTCCGACTCCCGGCGCACGGAGCGGCTGGCGGCGCAACTGGCGCACCAGTGGGCCTCCCTGCGCGCCGAGCGCCGCCCCGAGCCGATCACGATCACGACCGGGACCAGCAACTTCAGCCAGGCGCAGGTGCCCTGGGGCATCGACCTCGCGGCCGCCTGGTCGTGGCGGCTGATCGTCATCGCCGCGGCCGTCTTCGGCCTCGCCTGGCTGCTGGCCTTCCTGGTGGTCATCACCTTGCCGCTGGCCATCTCGCTGCTCATCGCCGCACTCGTCGCCCCGGTGGTCGGCTGGCTGCAACACCTCGGACTGCCTCGCGGGCTGGCCGCGGGCATCGTGATGATCCTCGGCATCGCCACCGTGGGCCTGTTGCTGACCTACGTCGGCCAGCAGGTGGCGGCCGGTGCACAGGACCTGGCCGACTCGGTGGTCGAGGGACTCGGCCAGATCAAGGACTGGTTGCGCACCGGGCCCTTGAGCCTGAGCGACAGCCAGCTCAACGGCTGGATCGAGTCGGCGCAGCGCACCATCACGGAGAACTCGCGTCAGGGCGGCGCCGTGACGCGGCTGACCGAGGTCGGCACGGCGCTGGGACACGTCCTCGCCGGCTTCTTCATCATCTTGTTCTCCACCTACTTCTTCCTCGCCGACGGCGGCCGCATCTGGTCGTGGCTGGTTCGCCTGGCGCCCCGAGCAGCCCGCGGGCACGTCGACGGCTCGGGCCGGGTCGCGTGGATCTCGCTCACCCAGTTCGTCAGGGCCACCGTGCTGGTCGCCCTGGCCGACGCGATCGGTGTGGCGATCGTGGCCGCCATCTTGGGTGTGCCGTTCGTGCTCGCGATCGGTGTCCTGGTCTTCCTGGGCGCCTTCGTCCCGATGGTCGGCGCGACCGTCGCCGGCGTCGTCGCGATCCTGGTCGCGCTCGTGGACCAGGGTCCGATCACGGCGCTGCTGATGCTGGGTGGCGTGATCCTGGTCCAGCAGATCGAGGGCCACATCCTGCAGCCGTTCCTGATGGGTCGCTTCGTGTCCCTGCACCCGCTCGGCGTGATCGTGGCGATCGGTTGCGGGGTGCTGGTCGCGGGCATCGCCGGCGCGCTCATCGCCGTACCCCTCGCCGCCGCAGGCAACGCCGTGGTCAACCACCTGGCGAAGAAGCGGGAACCCGAGGAATTCGACTCGCCGGTCGTGACCGATGACGAACGTGAGGACCTGGAGGAGGAGGTGTCGAGTGACTGACCCGCGCCCGACCAGCGTGACCCTGGCCGACATCGAGGCCGCTCGCGAGGTGCTTCGCGACGTCGCCGTGCGGACCCCCATGGAGGAGTCGCGCTGGCTCTCGAGCCTGATCGACGGTCCGGTGAGCCTGAAGTGCGAGAACCTCCAGCGCACCGGCTCGTTCAAGATCCGCGGCGCCTACGTCCGCATCTCCCGGCTCTCGGCCGACGAACGCGCTGCCGGTGTCGTCGCCGCGAGCGCCGGCAACCACGCGCAGGGCGTGGCGCTGGCCGCCACCACCCTCGGCATCCGCTCCACCGTCTTCATGCCCGAGGGCGCACCGATCCCGAAGGAGAAGGCGACGCGGGCCTACGGCGCCGACGTGCGCTTCCACGGTCGCTACCTCGAGGACGCACTGGTCGAGGCGAGACGCTTCGCCGAGGAGACCGGGGCGGTGCTCATCCACCCCTTCGACCACGCCGACATCGTCGCTGGGCAGGGCACCGCCGGGCTGGAGATCCTCGAGCAGCGGCCCGACGTCAAGACCGTGATCGTCCCGACCGGTGGTGGCGGACTGCTGGCCGGCATCGCCATCGCGATCAAGGCCTCCCGCCCCGACGTCCGCGTGATCGGGGTGCAGGCCGAGGGAGCCGCGGCGTTCCCGGGTTCGTTGCGCCAGGGCGCCCCGGTGCCCCTGTCGTCGATGACGACGATGGCCGACGGGATCGCGGTCGGCTGTCCCGGCGAGATCACCTTCGCCGCCGTACGCGACCACTGCGACGAGGTGCTCACGGTCTCCGAGGAGTCGCTGTCGAGGGCGCTGCTGGCACTTGTCGAGCGGGCCAAGATGGTGGTCGAGCCGGCGGGGGCGGCGGCTGTGGCGGCCATCTTGGACACGCCGACCCACTTCGAGAGCCCCGCCGTCGCGGTCCTCTCCGGCGGCAACATCGACCCGCTGCTGCTGGGCAAGGTCATCCGGCACGGACTCGCGTCCGCCGGACGCTACCTCTACCTCCGCGTCGTCATCCCCGACCTTCCGGGCGGCCTGGCGGGCCTGCTGACCCGGGTCGGGGAAGCGGGCGCCAACGTGCTCGAGGTCGCGCACGAGCGGATCTCGCCGACCCTCACCCTCAACGAGGTCGAGGTGCGGATCCAGCTCGAGACCCGTGGCGAGGTGCACGCCGAGGTCGTGATGGGCCAGCTCCGCGAGGCCGGCTACAAGGTCTACGAATAGCAGTTGACCCGGCACGAGAGGTGCCGGGTCAACAGTGGATCGAGATCAGGCCTTGTAGGGCTCCGCGTCGACGATGTCGACCTGGATGTCCTTGCCGTTGGGCGCGGTGTAGGTGACCGTCTCGCCCTTGTCGTGGCCGTTGATCGCCGCGCCCATGGCGGACTGCGGGGAGTAGACGTCGAGGGTGTCGCCCTCGGCGAGGTTCTCGCGCGCACCGAGCAGGAACTTCGCCGTCTCGTCCTCACCGCTGAAGCGGATGGTGACGACCATGCCCGGCTCGACGACGCCGTCGTTGGCCGGCGTCTCGCCGACCTCGGCGCGACGCAGCATGTCCTCGAGCTGTCGGATGCGGGCCTCCTGCTTGCCCTGCTCGTCCTTGGCCGCGTGGTAGCCGCTGTTCTCCTTCAGGTCACCCTCGTCTCGCGCGGCCGAGATCTTCTCGATGATCTCGGCGCGACGAGGCCCCTTGAGCTCCTCGAGCTCGGCGGTGAGCTTGTCGAAGGCATCCTGCGTGAGCCAGATGATGCCGGCGTCCTGGGTCATGTCGGTGTGCTCCTACTAGGTGGATACGCATGTATTCGCATCCACTGGGTCGTGGTGTGGTCCTGCTGCCGAGCCGTTCGGCTCGCGCTCAACGGCGGCGCACTCGGCTGGCGCTGCCGGGCGGGCAGATGGACAAGGTTAGCAACTCAGGCGGATCAATGCAGGTTGACGACGGCGAACGGGCTGGTCAGGGCCGATTTCGACGCTCAGCGCGGGCGTTGCTGGTCGGGTGTGGTGCACCCGACCAGGTCGATGCTCGTCGCTCGTCGTTCGGTGCGGACCTCGACGTCGTTGCGCCCCGGGGTGGGGGTGAAGGAGACCTCGCCGACGGTGGTGTGGTCCTCCGCGAAGGCGCGCACCCGGCAGCTGGCGGTGACGTCGTCCTCGAGCTGTACGTCGATGTGCGCGACGGCGGAGCTGTCGTCGCGCACCTCGTAGCCGACCAGCTCCGACTCGGCTGCGGGAGTCCCGTGCGCCCAGGCGACCCACGCGACCCAGGCGAGGAAGACCACCGCGAGCGCGGCCACGGCGGCGATCAGCACCGGCCGGCGCCACGGTGCCGGTGCGCCGTACCGATCGGTGAGGTCGCTGACGGCTGGCGCTGGGTCGGTCACCCCTGCAGCCTAGAGAACCCTGCCCAGAGTGGAGAACCTAGACTCGGATGCATGCCGCAGCCCGTCACCCCAGCCGGACCCGAGCCCACCGGACCCGAGCCCACCGGAGCCGGCACGGCCGCCCGGCCGCGCGCCGGATACCGCCTCATGCACGTGCACGCCCATCCCGACGACGAGTCGAGCAAGGGCGCGGCCTCGACGGCGATGTATGTCACCGAGGGCGTGGACGTCCACGTCGTCACCTGCACGGGCGGCGAGCGCGGCTCGATCCTGAACCCCAAGATGGACCGGCCCGACATCCTCGACAACATCACCGAGATCCGGCGCCAGGAGATGGAGCGCGCTCGCGACATCCTGGGCGTCCGGCAGGACTGGCTCGGCTTCGTCGACTCCGGATGGCCCGAGGGCGACCCCAAGCCGCCGCTCCCGGAGGGCTGCTTCGGCCTGGTTGACGTCGAGGCCGGCGCGGCGCCACTGGTGAGGCTGATCCGCGAGTTCCGACCACACGTGCTGACGACCTACGACGAGAACGGCGGCTACCCGCACCCCGACCACGTCATGTGCCACCTGATCTCGGTCGAGGCGTTCCACGCGGCGGGTGATCCGGAGCGCTACCCCGAGGCGGGGGAGCCCTGGCAGCCGCTCAAGCTCTACTACCAGCACGGCCACAGCCGGCCGAAGGCCGTCGCGCTGCACGAGGCGATGCTGGCCCACGACCTCGAGTCACCCTGGGCGGAGCGGCTGGCCGAGTGGCCCGAGCGACCCGACTGGGATGCCCGGGTGACGACCAAGGTGCCGTGCTCGGACTACTTCGGCGTGCGCGACCAGGCGCTGCTCGCGCACGCGACGCAGATCGACCCCGATGGCTGGTTCTTCTCGATCCCGCGGGAGGTCCAGGCAGACACCTGGCCGACCGAGGACTTCGAGCTGGTCGTGAGCCATGTCGCCTCCGAGACGCCGGAGGACGACCTGTTCGCCGGCATCATCGACCCCGCCTGAGAGACTGGAGCCATGGTCACGCTCACGTTGCTCGCTGCTGTCACCGAGGGCCCCGCGCCCGAAGACGTCAAGGCCGGATGGGTGGCCCTGATCATCTTCTTGCTGCTCGCCCTCGCGGTCGCCTTCCTGGGGTGGAGCCTGACCAAGCAGCTGCGCAAGGCTCAGGCGGCGAAGGACGCCGGGGCGTACGGCGACCAGCCGGTCGAGGCCGATTCCGCCGACGAGCCCACCGGCGGGGACTCTCCCACGTCGGTCTGAGGAGCGGCGCTACGCCCGGGCGAGCCGCACGAAGCAGTCCCACGCCGTCCTGGTGACCTCGCTGCCGTGACCGTCATCGGCGCTCACGACCCGGGCCACCCGCTCGGCGCGGGCGAGCTCGACGTCGATCCCGTCGAGGTCGGCGACGACGTCCTCGGCGGTCATCAGCACGGCCGGGTCCTGCGGTCCGCCGGTCCCCTCGGTGAGGTTGGTGGAGTCGTGCGCGACCCAGACCAGCATGCCGCCGGGTCCCAGTGACCTGAGGACGTTTCTCACCGCCGTACGCCGCATCGCGGCCGGCACCTGGAAGTAGGCCACCACCGCGAGGT
>NZ_JANPEO010000648.1:0-4214 GCF_031422975.1 Nocardioides sp.
CGAAGACGCCGGTGACGACGACGGCATTCTCGAGCGGGGCGGTCGTCGGGCTGGGTGAGGTGGTTGCGGGCTCCATGCACCTCAGGTGCGCGAACCCCGCCGAACCGGACCGAGCGGTCGGCCGTTCGGCCCGAGACAGGCCGAGACTGGGGTGCAAACTGTGTAATAAGTGTGATCGGGCCACGTTCCTTCTCCTCTATGAGGATCCAGAAACGTGGCCTGACCTGCGGTGATGGTGGAGGTGAGGGGACTCGAACCCCTGACCCTCTGTTGTGGTCGGAAGGATCCGTTCGTCTCGGAAAAACTCGCCCCTACTCGGCCACACACCCCTCTGACCTGCGACAACACTCTGGATCGTGCTCGTTGACGTCACCACGATACCTCGCGGTCTCGGAGCATTTCGCCCCGAATCTGGTCATCTGCGACTCCAAAGTGCTGCTTTTCTGCTGCCTTGCGATGGCCAAAGATCCGTCCTGGCCCCGCGTCCTCGAAGTGACGGAAGTGCCGATGCTCTCGGTGTGCCGGCGGACGACCCCACCAACACTGGCCGCCTTGTCGGACGCCTTCGGTGAGAGGATCGAGATCAACGCTGAATCTGCATGACTACGGCCTTGGGCTCGGTGAAGAACTCGCGGCTGAAGTTGCCGCCCTCTCGTCCGACGCCGGAGTCTCCGACACCGCCAAAGGGCGTGCGAAGGTCCCGGATGAAGAAGCAGTTGACCCACACGGTTCCGGCCCGGAGCTGGGATGCCACCCGGTGCGCCCGCGAGAGGTTCTCGGTGAAGAGCATGGCGTTCAACCCGTAGCGGGTGTCATTGGCGAGGCTGACGACCTCCTCCTCTGACTCGAACCGGTTGACGACACACACCGGTCCGAAAATCTCGTCACAGTACGCCGACGCGGTGAGCGGCAGATCGGTGACGATGGTGGGTCGGATCAGCCAGCGGCCCTCATCATCGACTCCCCCGGTGAGGATCTTCCCTCCGTCGAGGCCGACGCCGTCGACGTAGGACGACACCTTTTCGAAGTGCTTCTTGCTGGCGAGGCTGGAGAACCGGGTCTTCGGGTCGAAGGGGTCGCCGATGGTCAGCGCCTCGGCGGCTGCCACGAAGCGGTCCATGAACTCGTCGTACACGGAGGAGGCGACGAAGAGTCGTGAGCCTGCCAGGCAGATCTGCCCGGAGTTGCGGAAGATCGCTTCGACGGCCCAGTGCACGGCGTTGTCGAGATCGGCGTCCTCGAAGACGATGTTGGCGCCCTTCCCTCCGAGCTCCAAGGAGACCGGCGCGAGGTGGCTGGAGGCGGAGGCCATCACGGTCTTGCCCGTGGTCGAGGAGCCGGTGAAGGTCACCCGGTCCACCCGGTCGTCGGCCGTCAGTGAGGAGCCGGCGGGTGAGCCATGGCCGTTGAGGACATTGAGGACGCCGGGTGGAAAGCCTGCTTCGATCGCGAGCCGGCCCAGCAGGGTGACCGACGCAGGGGTGTCCTCGGATGGCTTGATGATGCAGGTGTTGCCCCAGGCGATGGCAGGGGCGATCTTCCAGGTGGCCATCATCAGTGGGAAGTTCCATGGGCTGATGGCGGCGACGACTCCGGCCGGTCCGTACTCGCTGTAGGAGTGGTGCCCAGAGTCCATCGGGAAGACCTCGCCGCAGTGGTCGCGCTGGTGGTCAGCGAAGAAGCGGAAGTTCCAGATTGAGCGGGCGACGTCGTGCTGTGCCTGGGCGAATGGCTTCGCCATGTTGGTGGTGTCCAGCGTCGCCAAGTCATCTGCGCGCTCCTCCATCAGGTCGGCGAGGCGGTGGATCGCTGCCGCCCTCGCGGCGCGCCCCATACGCGGCCACGGGCCCTCGTCAAAGGCGCGGCGCGAGCTCGCGACGGCGAGGGCGGCGTCTTCCGGCCCGCCCTCGGCAGCCGTGGCCCACACCTCCTGGGTCCAGGGGTTCCACACCTCGAACGTGGCACCGTCGACCGAGGGGACTTCTTCGCCGTCGATGATGTGGCCGAAGAACTGCATGTCGCTCACGTGGTGCCCTCTTCGCGCGTCGTTCTCTCGGCGATGGTCACGTCACCAGCGGCCCAGTGCGTTGGGGGGACTTCCCTGATGACCACTCGGATGTTCCCCACAGGCGCATCGACCGCGTCGGAGACGGCCTGGCTGATTCCACTGATCAGGGCCCGCAACTGTTCGGGACTGCGGCCCTCCACCAGCGTCACTTCGATGAATGGCATGACCTCAGTCCTTCCCGCCGTTGAGGAACACCGAACCCAGATGGGTGAAGTGCATCGCAATAGAGGCGCCAGGAGGCGCGAACACTGCGTCGGTCATCCCGCCGGTCAGGACGATCCAGCCCGCCTCGATGGCGTGGCCGCGCCGGGCCAGGTCATTGGCCGCAAGCGCCAGCGCCTCGCCAGGATGGCCCTGTACGGCGGCGCCGGTGGCGGAGTCGACGACCACGCCGTTGACCTCGACCAGCACCGCTTCGAGGCTCAGATCGAGTTGGGTCGGGGGCACTCCGATCGGGCCCGTGACGAACGCACCGGATGACGCGTTGTCGGCCGCCACGTCTCCGGCTGTGAACCGGAAGGCCTTGTAGCGGCTGTCGATGATCTCCGCGCCGCCCCAGACCGACTCGACCGCGGCCATGGCCATGGCACAGCTGACCCCGGGGCCTTCGAGCTTCTTGCCCATCACGAACACGATCTCCGGCTCGGCCCGCGGGTGGATCAGCTTCGACTGGGGCACCGGATCGCCGACCGGAAGGATCATCGCGTCGGTCAGCCAGGCGACGAACGGGAAGTCCACGCCCATGCGCACCTGCTTCGCTCGGCTGGTCAGCCCGAGCTTGACTCCCACCAGCTGTTCGCCTCGCTCGAGCCGCTTGCGCAGGTTGAGGTCCTGGATCTTGTAGCCGGTGTCGAGGTCCAACTCGGGCCACTCGTCGGTGAAGGGGGGTCGCTCGATCTGCCCGTCCTCGCATCGGAGCAGTTCGGCAGCGACCGACTCGATGTCCCAGCCGCCCTTCGGTGCCGTAGCCGCGCCCACGGTCGCCATCAGCGCGCCCCCGCAGCAGCCAGGTCGCCGACCGATCGTGCCTCGGCGAGTTGGAGGGCGATGTCAATGATCATGTCCTCCTGGCCGCCGACGTAGCCGTACTCGCCGACCTTCTGCAGGATCTCGTGAGCAGGCACGCCGTAGCGTTCTGCGGCCCGCTCGGCGTGCAGCAGGAACGATGAGTAGACCCCGGCGTACCCCTGGGTGATCGAGGACCGGTCCATCCACGGCAGGCGCGGGATGAAGGGGCGCACCACCTCCTCGGCTGCCGAGAGCACCTCACCGAGATCGATGCCGGTGCGGATGCCCATCCGCTCGAAAGTGGCCGCAAGCACCTCGGTCGGAGAGTTCCCTGCGCCTGCTCCGAGAGCACACAACGCCCCGTCGATCTGTTTCGCGCCGGCTTGGTAGGCCAGCACGGAGTTGGCAACGCCGAGGCTGAGGTTTTGGTGGCCGTGGAACCCCACCTGCGCGCCGTCGCGACCGACTTCATCGATGACGGCCTGCACCCGCTCCTGAGCATCTGAGAGCACCAACGCACCGGCGGAGTCGACGACGTACACGCACTGAGCACCCGCGTCGACCATGGTCCGGGCGTTGCGAGCCAGCACCTCCGGCGTGGTGCTGTGTGAGAGCATCAGGAACCCGACGGTCTCCATACCCAACGCCCGGGCCTCGTCGAAGTGCTGGATCGACACGTCGGCCTCGGTGCAGTGCGTCGCAATCCTGGCCACCGACGCGCCTACAGCCTGGGCACGTTTGAGGTGCTTGACCGTCGCCAGTCCGGGCAGCATCAGGATGGCGACCTTCGCCCGGGTCGCCTCGTCCACTGCGGCTGCAATGAGATCGAACTCATCCACCTTGCTGAACCCGTAGTTGAAACTCGATCCACCAAGTCCGTCACCGTGGCTCACCTCGATCACCTGGACGCCGGCGCGGTCCAGCGCGGAGACCACGCCGCGCACCTGTTCCTCGGTGAACTGGTGGCTCATCGCGTGGGAGCCGTCTCGCAGCGTGGAGTCGGTGATGCGCAGGTCGCATTCACCGCCGGCCACCGACTGGTTCTCGAGGACCTCGGTCTCGGTCACTTCTCGACCCACGACAGGGACGTCCTCAGGTCGGATCGTCATGTCACCCATGGATTCAGACCCCTGCTTCT
>NZ_JANPEO010000649.1:0-31672 GCF_031422975.1 Nocardioides sp.
CGGCGCCGGAGCGGGTGCCCCCGTCGTGGCCAGGGGCGTCCCGCACTCCTCGCAGAAGTTGGAGTCGCCGTGCGCGACGGTGCCGCAGGAGGGACAGGTCCTGGAAATGGATGATCGAGGGTCGGTCACGCTCACACCAGCGTCCTGTTGCGTACGGCGTTGGCCTGGTTGACCAGGGCGACGCGGGAGTCGAGGGTGTCTGCCTCACGGGCGAGCGCGCGGTAGGCGCTCTCGAGGGCGTCGCGCAGCGCGTCCTCGCGGGCCTCGACGCCACCGATGGTGGGCCGGGCGGCCCCGGCGCGGACGGCTCCGCCCTTGGTCACGGACTCGAGCGCGTGGCTGAGGATCCGGACCGTGTAGCGCTGCCGCTCTCCTGGGTCCATCCGGACGGACGCGATGCTGGTGAGGGCCTGGTCGAGGACGGCGAGGTCGTCGGGAGCGCCTGCCAGGAGCACGTCGGCGCGCAGCTGACGGCTCTCCGGGTAGCCACGGCTGGTCGACGGCACGAGGTCGAGGGCGCGTACGGCGCCCGCCGTGTCGCCTCCGGCGGCGCGTACTCGCGCCATCCCGAACGCAGCGGGCGCGGCGTAGGCGGCGTCGGTCGCGGCGCAGGTGGCGTAGAGGCCCTCGGCCACCTCGGGCAGCTCGCCGTTCTCGCACGCGATCGCGAGCGCCAGCTTGGGGCCGAGCTCGCCCGGCACCTGCTGGTAGACGGCGCTGAAGGCGGCCAGCGCCTTCTCCCAGTCCTGGTCCTTCATGGCCGCCAGGCCGTCGAGCCACAGCGCGCGCCAGTCCCAGGGGTCCTGGGTGAGCAGCTGGGCGGTGGATCCGCGAGCGGCCTGCGTGTCGCCGAGCTCGATGGCTGCGCGGGCCCGGCGCAGCAGCACCTCGGCCGACTCCTCCGGAGCCTGCTCGAGCGCCGTGAGCATGTCGGCGGGCTCGGCATCGCCGACGCTGGTCAGCCAGGAGTGCTGGGGGTCGGAGGGATCGGGGCGCAGGCCCGGCAGCTGGGACCAGTCCAGCGCGGACGCCGAGGTGGCCGGTGCCTCGAACAGGGGGGACGCGGCGGAGGTCAGCGCCGTGCCGGTGGTCCGGGCAGCGACCACCTCACGCAGCACGCCGAGCAGCTGGGTCCGCAGCTCCTCAGCGGAGGCGAACCGGTCGGCCGGATCGGCGGCGCAGCATTTGGCGATCAGCCAGTAGAGGGAGTCGTGCTGCTGGAAGAGGGGCGTCGTGTCCGGCGGCGGCAGCGTGTGGAGATAGGTGCCCTGGTAGCCACGGAACTCCATGCACAGCACGACCAGCGTGCGGCCGATGGTGTAGATGTCGGAGGCGACGCTGGTGCCGACCTGCGGCACCTCGGGTGCCTGATAGCCGAGCGTGCCGAAGATCGCGGAGTCCTCGTCGTTGATGCGGCGGACGCCGCCGAGGTCGATCAGCTTGACCGCGTCGCCCACCTGGATGAGGTTGTCGGGCTTGAAGTCGCAGTAGACCAGCCCGAGGTCGTGGAGATAGCTGAAGGCGGGCAGCACCTCGAGGATGTAGGCGAGGGCCTGGTCCACCGGGAGTGCGTCGTAGGCGCCGGAGTTGTCCTTCATCCGCTGCTTGAGGATCTGCTTGAGCGAGCGTCCGCCGACCCACTCCATGACGATGTAGCCGGCGCCCTCGTGGGTGACGAAGTTGTAGATCTCGACGATCAGGGGGTGCTCGACCTGCGCCAGGAACTGCTGCTCGGCGATGGCCGCCGCCAGTGCGTCGGGGTCGCCGGAGTTGAGCAGGCCCTTGAGCACCACCCAGCGGTTGGAGACGTTGCGGTCCTTGGCGAGGTAGATCCAGCCGAGGCCGCCGTGGGCGATGGCGCCGACGACTTCGTACTGACCGCCGACGACGTCGCCGGCCTTGAGCTTGGGCGTGAACGAGAACTCCTGGCCACACGTGGGACAGAAGCCCTCGGAGCGGCCGGTCTTGCCGGTCGTCGAGCGGCCGATCGCGGAGCCGCACTTGGAGCACGTGCGCTTGTCCTCGGGCACCGACGGGTTGTCGACGACGGCCTGGAGCGCATCGACCGACGGCGCAGGCGGTACGACGGTGAGGCCGGCGCCCAGGCGCGCGGCGCGCATGCGCTGTGAGCCGTGCCCGGCACGGCGGGTGGCGCTGGTGCCCGCTCGACGGGAGCCGAGGGCCGCCGACTGGATGCGGCTGGCCGAGGTCCGGGCAGACGTCGGGCTGGTGGTCACGGGGTCGGGCTGTGAGGTGGCGGCCGTCGCCGGGGAGCCGCAGACGTTGCAGTAGCCGTCCTCGGCGGTGCCCGCGCAGCCCGGCTGGGTGCACGACGAGCCGTCGGTCGGGGCGGGCGCAGACGGGGCGCCCGTCGGCGTCGCGGCCGGGGCGCCGGCTGCGGTGGCGGCCGCCATCCCGCACACGTCGCAGTAGCCGTCCTGGATCGAACCGGTGCAACCGGGTTGCTGGCAGGTCATCTGAGACTCCTCGGTGGTCATGCGGACTGCTGGTTCAGGAGCTGGGTGAGCCACGACTGGTACGTCGCGACGAGGGAACGGGCCACGGCCATCGGCGCGGGTCGTCGGGCCAGCACGTCGCGGGCCTGCCGCTCGCTGACCGCGAGATCGGCGAGCTCGGCGAGTCCGTGGGCGAGGGCCTTGGCGCGCAGCGCGTCGAGGAGGTCGAGGAGCTGGCGGTGCTCGGCCAGCGCTGCGGCGTACGCGCCCTCGGCGACGCCGAGCGCCTGCCCGACACGTTCGAGCTTGCGTCGGTGGGTCTCGATCTCGGCCGGTGTGTTGGGCACCGGGCCGAGGGCCTCGACGTCGGGTACGGCGTAGCGCGGCGCCGGATCGACGGTGCCAACGCACAGCGTGACGAGAGCGCCGAGCGCGGCAGCGCGGGCGAGGAGCTCGGTGCGCAGCTGGCGAGTGGCCTGCAGGTCGTCGCGGGCGGCGCGACGCTTCGAGTTGCCGACGATCAGGTCGCGCTCGAAGACCGACGCCTCGGCCTCGAGGGGTGGCAGCAGACCGCCGACGTCGGCACCGCGCTGGGCGCGGGCGGTGATGTCCTCGAGCCGGCGCGACAGCCCGACGAGGGTGGCGCGGGCGGCGTCGCGGGTCGAGCTGGGCTCCAGGGAGACCTGGTCACGCACGCGCTCGAGGTTGGCACGCAGCTGCTTGATCCGGGCCGCGTTGGCGTCGGCACCGGGCAGCAGGGCCAGCCGTGTCTGCACCTGCCCGACCAGGGCGTCGGAGAGTCGGCAGGCCTCGGGCAGGGAGATGGCGAGGCCGGCGCCGAGGTCGCCGTCGAGCCGACCCCAGACCAGGGTCGAGAGGCGCTCGGCCTCGATGGGGCCGACGCGGCCGCCGTCGAAGGTGGCGTTGAGGAGCTGGTAGCGCTGCTGCACGGCCTGCCAGACGGCCAGCGACAGGACCATGTCGGAGGCGATCTCGTCACCGCGCCCGGCCGCGAGGGCCGCCTCGTCCAGCTCATCGAGCTCCAGCCGGCGCGCGCGCACCCAGTCGTCGAGCGCCAGCAGGAAGGTCTGGGCGTCGGCGGGGGTGAGTGGCTGTCCGAGTCGCCCGGGCGCGGTGGGGGCAGCCGTCATGGGCGCCGGCCGTAGAGGGGTGTCGGCTGGTTGCCTGCGGCCTGGAGCGAGGGCTCGAGCCAGCGGTCGTAGGACGCCTGCCACGACCCGTCGGCCCGCATCCGCTCGAAGACGGTGTTGATGAAGCGGACAAGGTCGACCCGGTCGGCGTTGACGCCGATGCCGTAGGGCTCGTCGGTCAGGCGCTCCTTGGTCAGCACCAGGGCGTAGGGGTCCTGGGCTGCGAGCCCGGCGAGCACCGTGTCGTCGGTGGTGATGGCGTCGGTCTCGCCGTTCTGGAACTTGATCAGGCAGCCGGTGTCGTTGACGGCGGTCACCGCGATGGCGTCGGGCGCGAGCCGCTGGATGTTCTCGATGCTGGTGGTGCCGGCGGGTGCGCAGGCGCGCTTGCCGACCATGTCCTCGATCCTCTTGATCCCGGAGCCCTTGCGGACCAGCAGCTTCTGGCCGGAGTGGAAGTACTCGGCCGAGAACGCGATCTGCTGCCAGCGCGTGCAGTTGATGGTCATGTTGCGCGCGACGATGTCGATCTCGTCGGCCACCAGGAGCGGGATCCGGTCGGCGGCCGTGATCACGCGCAGCTGCACGTGGCCCGTCTCGCCGAAGATCCCCTCCGCGATGGCGTTGACCATGTCGATGTCGAAGCCCTCGATCTGCCCGGAGAACGGGTTGCGCGAGCCGAGGAGGTAGTTGTCGGCGGCCACGCCTGCGATGAGGTAGCCCCGGTCGCGGATCCGTTGCAGCGATGCGCCCTGGTCGGCTGTCGCGTCCGGTGCGTAGGACACGGTCGCCGTGGTGGGGTCGCACGTCGGCGGCGTGCCGGGCACGACCTCGTCGACGACGGCCGGCTCGGCCTGGGGGAGCGGCGTCGGGTCGTACCCGCACGACGCGACGGCGAGGACGGCGACCGACGCGAGGAGGAGGCCGACCGTTCGACGGATGCTGTTCATGCGTACTCCCTACGTCGCTGGGCGATGCCCCGGGTGGCGAGACCGGCGGCGCCGAGCCCGAGCAGCAGCGTCAGGGCGGCGAGCAGCAGGAAGATGCTGTTGCCGGACCTGAGCTCGTCGGTGGCCACCGTGGCCGCCCGCGACACGACGTCCTGCGACGCCTGGTCGAAGGCGTCGAGGGCGGCGGTGGGCCCGTCCGCGGCACTGGTCGTGGCCAGCGCCACGGCCTGGTCGTACTTCCCGCTCTCCTCGAGGTCGACCACGCTGACGTGCAGATCGGAATAGGCCCGCCAGAGCTCCAGGGTCGCCGGCGACGCGTTGTCGGACACGGTCGCGGCCGCCGCCTGCCAGCCCTCCTCGAAGACCGCTCCCGACCCCTGGGCACCGAGTCGCCGGCTCTCGTTGGACTTGGCGTCGTTGGCGGCGGTCCGGGCGGTGGCCTCGGCGACCGCGACGCGATAGCTGCCGTTGCGGAGGTCGTCGTTGGCACCGTTCTGACTGGAGCTGACCGCGGCGGCGAGCAGGGTGAGCGCCCCGACAGTGACGAACGCCGCGCCGATGCCGACGTTGAAGCGGCGCCGGAAGACCTGGGACAACTGGGTGTTGACCCACCAGAGCAGCGCCATCGCAGCAAGTCCGGGCAGCAGGATCAGGAACGGCTGCTGAGCGCCGAGCTCGTCCTCGGCACGCGTCGCGTTGGCGTCAGTCAGCGCCTGCAGCAACGGCTGGGCCTCGTCGCGGAGCTGAGTGCTGGCGCCGCGGAGATATTCGGCGCCGACCGGGAAGCCCTGCCGGTTGTTGTCGCGGGCCTGGGTGTTGGTCGTGGTGAAGGTGTTGACCACCGAGTTGAGTGCTGCCAGCACCTCACTGTCGGCGGGCTGCGCCTGCGCCGCGTCCGCGATCTGACGGGTCACGCGGTCGATCGCGTCGTCGTAGGCCTGCCGCTGCTCGGGTCGCTCCAGGCCGCCGACGAGGAAGCTTGTGGTCGCGAGCGCGTCCGCCCGGAACAGCGTGGACTGGATGCCCTGGACCCGCACGAGCTGCTCGGTGTTGTCGGCGGCGGCGCGGTTGGCCTGCCAGCCGAGCAGTTGCAGCGCGGCGGTGAGGACCGCGAAGAGCACGCAGGCCGCCACCGCGACGACCTGCCATCGGTTGAGCAGGCTCGGGACGTCGACGGTCTTCGTGGCGACGGCAGTAGCAGGCGTGCTCGCCGGCGCCGCGGGTGCCGATGTCGAGATCGGCGCCGGCGCTGGGGCCTGCGCCTGGGGCGCTTGGGTCATGACTGCTCCTCGACTGCGTCGATTTCGGTGGGTACGTCGACCGGTGCATCGACAGGCTCCGCTGGGGTGTCTGCGAACAGCTCGACCGCCTCGGCGGCCGGGGCGAGGTCCTCGGCGATCAGCAGGCGCAGCTGTTCGAGTGTGGGGGCGTCGACCTCGCGCAGCCGCCAGGCGTGCCGCCCGATCGCGGCCTCGAGCACGTTGCGGACGTAGCGCGCGTTGCCGAACGACGGCCCGCGCTCGACCTGCACCAGCAGCTCGCGCAACCGGTCCACCACGTCCTCGCCCGCGTCGTACTGCGCACCCGAGGCCATCACCTCGAAGATCGACACGAGTTCGTCGTCGGTGTAGTCGGGGAAGTTGATCTCGGTGCGGAAGCGGCTCTCGAGGCCCGGGTTCTGACCGATGAAGGCGGCCATCGGCAGGGGATAGCCGGCCACGATCACGACGAGGTCGCCGCGGTGGTCCTCCATCTCCTTGACCAGGGTGTCGATCGCCTCCTGGCCGTACTGGTCACCGGCCAGCGAGTAGGCCTCGTCGATGAAGAGCACCCCGCCGATGGCGGACTTCACGATCTCCGCGGTCTTCATCGCCGTCTGGCCGAGGTAGCCGGCGACGAGCTCGGAGCGGTCGACCTCGACGAGCTGGCCCGAGGAGAGCAGGCCGAGCGCCCGATAGATGCCCGCGACCAGGCGGGCCACGGTGGTCTTGCCGGTGCCGGGGTTGCCGTTGAAGATCAGGTGCCGGGTGATGGTGAGCCCCTCGAGGCCCGCGTCGGCGCGCAGTCCCTCGACCCGCAGCACGGCCGCCTGGCGGTGGATCTCGGCCTTGACGTCGGTCAGTCCGACGAGGTCGTCGAGCTCGGCGAGCAACTCCTCGACGGTCCTCGCCGGCGGCTCGGGAGGGACCGGCCCTGCCGGTGGCGTCACCGGCTCGACCGGGGGCGCGGTGACGACGCGATCCGCCTCGAGGGGAGTGGGCTCGCCCAGCACGGACGGGTCGCGCACGATCTCGGCGCCTTCCAGCGCCGCGAGCTTGTCGCGGACGATCCGGCTCTGCTCCATCACCTGCTGCAGGAAGTGGTCGGCCACGCCGGGCACACGCTCGCGCGTCGCCGGCGACGGGACCGGGGCGACCTGACCCGGGGCGCCGAGCTGGGCGGCCGCGGCCGTGGCGGCGTTGCCGATGCTGCGGGCGTTCTCCTCGCCGAGGAAGCTGCCCGCGATGGCGACGTCCGACAGCGCCCGGGCGTATGCCGCAGCGTGCGCCGAACCGGCGGCGGCGAGCGACGCCATGGCGGGTGTCTGGGCCACGCGGTAGCGGCGACCGCGGGAGGCCGCCGTGGTGAACTCCTCGGCGGTGCTGTGTCCGGTCTCGCCGCACCACTCGACGTACGCACCCCGAGCCGGCTCGGCGACCGTCGCGGCCAGTGCCTCACCCTCCGCGCGAGCGGACGCGGGGTCGATGCCGGCGGTGGTGGCGAGCGCGGTCAGTGCCTCCAGGGCTTCACGAAGAGTCGTCATGCTGGTCCCAGGTTGAGGTCGGGGCCGTCGGTCGGGGTGCCGAACTTGGCCTGCAGGAACTGTCCGTGCGCGATCAGGGCCTGCGCGTCGGAGCGGGTGGCGGCGTCGAGGATCTTGTCCATGGTGGCGGCCAGCAGCTCGAGCTGGTCGATGAGCACCATCAACGCAGTCTTGTAGCCGTCGATCGGGCGGGTGTCGGCCCACTCGCGCGGGAGCCGGAGGTAGCCGCCGAGCGCCTCGGGGAGGTAGTCGGTGGCGGTGGCGACCACGGAATAGGAGTCGAAGCTGCCCTGCCCCAGGTGGGGCAGCCGGGGGAGGGTGTCGGTGACGAGCGCGGCGATGCGGTGCACGCGCGACACGACGACCGGCGGCGCGTTGCCGTCAGCCAGCATCTGCTCGACCCGCGCCAGGGCAGCGATGATGTCCGCCTCGGTCGGCGCGGGCGGGGATGCGGCGACCATCTCCTCGCCCGAGGGCCCCCGCGCCCTGACGAACCATGACCTCAGCCCCACCAGGACCAGCTCACGCTCGACGCGGCAGCTCGGTCAGGTCGAGGGTGCCAGCCGCGTTGCGCGCGTCGTGGTCCCGGACCCGGTCGAGGTAGGACTTGGACTTCTCGACCTCGGTCTCGAGCACGCCGATGGTCTGCGCCATCGAGTCGAGAGCCTTCACCTTGAACTCGTCGATGGAGTCCATGGTGGCGTAGATGTTGGCGAACGCGGCCTGCAGGTCGTCCATGTCGATGGTCGAGGACGCTGCCTGCTCCTGGATGGCCGCGGAGTTGTCCTTGAGCATCTCCGAGGTGCGCCGGATCATGCCGGAGGTCGTGGTGTTGAGGGCCGTGACCTGGTCGAGCACGAGCTTCTGGTTGCCGAGTGCCTGGGCCACGATCACCGCCGTACGCAACGCAGAGACCGTCGTGGTCGACGCGCGGTCGACGCCCTTGATCAGCTCGATGTTGTTCTTGATGATCACGTCGATCGCGAGGTAGGACTGGATCGAGACCGCGAGCTGGGTGAGCAGGTCCTGGTGCTTCTGCCGGACGTAGAAGAGCACGTCCTTGTTCAGGGTCTTCGCGGCCTCGGGGTCACTCAGCTCGAGCTCGGCGATGCGCGCCGACAACCTGGCGTCGAGCTTCTCGGCGACATACACGTACTGGTTGAGGCGCCCCATGACGGACCACAGGTTCGTCTTCTCGAGGTTGAGTGCGACGTTGTCCTTGGTCAGCTCGTCCTGGCCGTTGCGCAGGCTGTGCAGGATGGCGTTGAGCTGCGACTGGGAGGACTGGTACTTGCGGAAGTAGTCCTCGACCTTGTCGCCGAAAGGCAGCCAGTCCATCCAGCGGGAGACACCCTTGGCGGCGCTCGGATCCAGGTCTTCGATCGTGCGCCGCAGCTCGAGCAGTGTCTTGCCGACGGCCGAGCCCTGCGCCAGGCCGCCCTCCTGGAGCGCCCGCACGGGTTGGTCGAGCATCCGGTTGGACGTCTCGGCAGCCTGGCGGATGTCGGCGTCGCCCATGGTGCGGACGTTGTCGGCCTGCGCGGAGAACTCGGGGCTGCCCGGGGTGGTCGCGGACAGGGCGGTCAAGAAACCCTCGACCTTCGCGTCGAGCTCGGGGACGACCGCGGCGGGGACCTGCGGCGCCATCCGCGGGGCCTGGGTCTCGGCGACGGCCGCGGGTGCGTGCGGGGCGGTCAAGGTCAGCGTTGCCTCCGGCGGCGCGAGCGGCGCGGGTGCAGCAGGTTGCGACGGCGTGCTCATGTGGCTCTTTCCCCTCGTCGGCCCCACCGAGCGTGCGGCCCCTGCGCAGACACTATCCACGTCCTGCACCCGATGGGGGCGGTCGATGGTGTTGGCTCGTCGTGTCCGGTCAACCTCGGTGATCGGGGAACACGCCGAGCGTTCGCGCCAACCGTGGCGGTTCTGTGGCCCGAGCGTGGATCTTCTGTGCCACAACTGAGTACATCCGCGATCTAGATTCATCTTCAGAACCGCCCACGGACCCGAGACCGTGGGCGGTTCTGACTTTCCCTGACGCGTGCGTGAGTGCCCTGACTCGCCGATCCGCACGAGCCCCTTCGAGCGCGACGTTGCCTAGGCTGGGCAGATGGCAGTCGATCGAAGTCGTCGGGCGAGGGCCGCCCGTCGACGCAAGCGCCGGATGGACAGCGTCGAGCACGACCTGAGTGCGGCCGAGTGGGCCGCGCTCCAGGCAGCGTGGGGAGGCTGCGCCTACTGCGGCGCGAGCGGCACACCGCTGCAGCGGGACTGCGTGCAGGCGCTGTCTCGCGGTGGGCGCTACACCCTCGACAACATCGCCCCGGCGTGTGGTCCCTGCAACGCCAGCAAGTGCAACCAGGAGGTCACGAGCTGGCTGCGACGCAAGCGGCTGGACGAGCGCGACTTCCTGGCCCGCCACGTCGGGATCCAACGCGCCCTGACGCTGCGCTTCAGCGCCGTTCCCGCCGAGGGCAGGACTGGCTCCGAGTCTGGCGCCGCCCCGGCCTAGGCTCGCGGCATGAGCGAACAGACGATGGCGGGCCGCACGGTCCTGGTGACCGGAGCAAGTGACGGGATCGGGGCCGAGACGGCCCGAGTGCTGGCTGCCAGCGGCGCGACGGTGCTGGTGACCGGCCGCTCGGCCGACAAGCTGCGACCCGTCGCCGAGGCGGTCGGCACCGAACCTCTCGTCGCCGACTTCTCCCGGCTTGACGACGTCCGCCGCCTCGCCGACCAGGTCGGCGAGCGCGTGGGGACGCTCGACGTGCTGATGAACAACGCCGGCGGCATGTTCGCCCCGTCGAAGAAGACCAGCGACGGTCACGAACCCAACTTCCAGGTCAATCACCTGGCCCCGTTCCTGCTCACCAACCTGCTCCACGCCCAGCTGGCTGCGGCCCGGTCGTCGCTGGTCGTCAACACCTCCAGCGTCGCCAACCTGATGGGCAAGGTGGTGCTCGACGACCTCGACTACGAGCACCGCCGGGCGATCGAGTTCCCGGCCTACGGCACCGGCAAGCTGATGAACATCCTCTTCACCCGGGGTATCGCTCAACGGTGGTCCGCCGACGGCATCGTCTCGGCCGCTGTCCACCCGGGCCCCGTGGGCAGCTCGTTCGGCCGCGACTCGTGGTTCGTCGGCCTGCTCTACCGCTCGCCGCTGAAGCGGTTCGCCACGATCAGCGTCCCGGACGGTGCAGCACCGCTGGTCGCCCTTGCCGAGCGCGGCCCCGACCCCGAGATCGACGGGCTGTACTTCAGCCGATTCACTGCGCACGGCCGCGAGAACAAGCAGGCTCGTGACCAGAAGGTCATCGACGGCCTGTGGGAGCGGTCGGCGGCGCTGGTCGGGCTGACCTGAGCACGGCTTCGACCCAAGGTTGCTCGGCAAGCCCACGGACCCGAGACCGTGGGCGGTTCTGACTTCTCGGCTGCGAAGAGCTTGGCTTCCTCTGTGCCCCTGACTCACGGGTCCGACGGGGCCTCGCGCGGCGCGCTTGTCGACCCGTCCCGACGGGAGGTCAGCGAATGCTCGGCCCGCCGCCTCGTGCACGTCTACCATCACGTGTGGGACGCCGCAGCGTCTCGTCTGGTCGATCTCGGGGAGTTGAGCAATGACACGCGTGGTCGCGCGCGCGCCTTCGGGCAGCGAGGAGTCGTTGTCGGGCCGACCGTCGCTGATCTACCTGATCGCGGGCAGCATCGCCATCGTCTGCTACCTCGTGGTGCCGCCCCTCGCAGGCAGCGCCTGGTTGTTCAAGCTGGTGGGATTGTCGGTGGCGGTGGCGATCGTGCTCGGCGTCGCCTGGTACCGGCCCCGGCCCATCCTCCCGTGGGTGCTGTTCCTTGTCGCCCAGGTGCTGTTCGTCGGCGGCGACTACGTCTACTACACGTTCGACCCGTCCTTCCCGTCCGTCGGAGACGGGTTCTACATCGCCTACTACCCCGTGCAGGCGGCCGGTCTCCTGCTGCTGATCCGGAGCCGCACCAGCGAGAGCGACTGGGCCAGCGCGCTCGACGCACTCATCATCACGGTCGGCTTCGGGCTGCTCTCGTGGGTCTTCCTCATCCAGCCGTACACCCACCTCAGGGACGAGACGCTGTTGTCGCGGGTTGTCTCGATGTCCTACCCGACCATGGACGTGCTGCTCCTGGCCGTGACCGCCCGGCTGCTCATCGGAAACGGCGCTCGCCCAAGGGCGTTGTATCTCATGGCAGCCAGCATCGTGTGCCTGATCCTCACCGACGGGGCCTACGTGGCCATCGAGCTGAGTGGCGCCTACGGCACGGGCGGCTTTCTCGACGTCGGTTGGATGAGCACGTACGTCCTGTGGGGCGCTGCCGCACTTCATCCGTCGATGCGTGAACTGTCGGCGCGGGCACCCGCGACGGGTACCTCGCTGAGCGGGCGGCGTGTCCTGCTGCTGGCGGCCGCGACCCTGATCGCCCCCGCGACCTTGTTGATCGACAGCCTGTGGCAGGTCCCCGGCTTCAGCGTCCCGGTGTCGGCGTCCGTGTCGGCGGTGCTGTTCGTCCTGGTGCTCATCCGCATGCTGGGGTTGTTCTCGAGCCTGCGCGATGCCGTGGGCAGGCACGAGCGTGCGGAACGCCGAGAACGCATCCTGCGCCGCGCCGCCACGTCGCTGACAGTCGCACCCGACCGCGAGCACATCCGACGTGCCGCGGTCAACGGAGCGCGTGATCTGGTGCAGGGGCTGGCCGAGATGCGCATCAGCGCGGAGATGTACGACGGCGCCGAGCCACACGGAGCCGTCGTGGTGACGTCCTCGGACTCCGTCGTGGTGCCGCTGGCTACCCAGGCCGCCGTCTACGGGCGGCTGGTGGTGATCGGCTCGGCACCGGTGCCCACGGATGTGGTGGATGGGCTGCAGACGCTGGGAGCGCAGGTCGCGCTGGCCTTGGAGAGCGCAGCGCTCACCGAGGTCCTCAGCCGGCAGCGCAGTGAGTCACGAGTCGGCGCGCTGGTCCAGAACTCCTCCGACCTCATCATGGTCCTCGACGCTCAACTGGTGGTCCGCTTCGTGACGCCGTCCGTGGTGCGGGTCCTCGGCCTCCACCCGGATCACGTGCTGGGCACGAGCCTGCTCTCGCTGATGGATCCGTCCGAGCACGATGCGGTGACGGCCTTCTACTCCCGACTGCGGCTTCGCGCTCAAGAAAGCGCCAGGGCCGAGTGGCGGATGCGCTGCAGCGACGGGCACCTCACCGACGTCGAGACCGTCAGCACCGATCTGCTCGGGCACCCGAGCGTCAACGGCATCGTGGTGACCGCCCGCGACATCACCGAACGCAAGGCTCTCGAAATGGGGCTCCAGCGGCACGTCCGGGAGCTCGAGGAACTCGATCGCCTTCGCAACGACTTCGTGGCCACGGTCTCCCACGAGCTGCGAACTCCGCTGACGAGCATCATCGGACACGTGGAACTGCTCGAACACGATGACGACGGTGACCTCTCGGCCGGTCGGTCGAACAGCTTGGAGGTCATCGGCCGCAACAGCGAGCGCCTTCTCACGCTGATCGAGGACCTCCTGACGCTCACTCACATGAATAGCGGCACCGTGACGCTGCGCCGCCAGTCGATCTGCGTCGCGGATCTCTTGGCCGGCGTGCACAGCCAGGTGGAGCAGATCGCCGCGGCGAAGTCGGTCGAGCTCACGCTGACCTGCAGCCCAGGCGTCGACACCGTCCACGTGGACCGTGAACAGCTCGAACGCGCGCTGCTCAACCTGCTGACCAATGCTGTCAAGTTCACTCCGGCGGGCGGGCAGGTGGCCCTCCGAGCGGAACACGTGGACGCTGACCTCGTCGTCACGATCTCCGACAACGGCGTCGGCATCCCCGAGGACGAGCAGATGGGACTGTTCACCCGATTCTTCCGCTCTTCGATCGCGACCCGCCTGGCAATCCCCGGGACCGGGCTCGGACTCGTGATCGTCAAGCAGATCGTCGAGCAGCACGGCGGCACGATCTCCATCGTCTCCGCCCCGGGCTCGGGCACGACCGTGACGGTCACCATCCCGGCCGACGCCACCACCGAGGTCCGGACCGACGCCGCCTGAGGCGGCAGTGTCCCGGGATCAATCCCCTCGGTCGCGCGAGGCGCCGAGGCACTCCGCGTCGAAGTGGGCAACGATGTAGTCCCAGGCCGACTTCGCCTCGTCGAGAGTGAAGTAGGGCTCACCCCTGACGCACCAGTTCCACAGCAGCGACCAGCTCCACAGGCTGTTCTGGCGGGACGAGACCATGATCCGATCCAGGCCGTCCACGTGGCACAGGCCGAAGCAGTGACCCAGCTCGTGGATGGGCACGTACTTCCAGACCTGGTCAGGGAAGTTGTCGATGAACGTTGCCCCGGATGCGTTGTGGCGGCTCTGGCAGCTGCTCTGCTCCAGGCTCGCCGCGAGACCGCGCAGGGTGTCGGTGTAGCGGAACACGCCGACGACGACAGGGTGGCACAGTTCCGATCGGGCGGCCCGTTCTGCTGCGGGCGCCGAGGGCGGTGTCTGCGCACTCGCATCCGAGCGATCGGTGCGGCCGATGACCTTGATCAGGAACCGCACGAGGGACGAGGAGGCACTGGTCGTGTCGAAGCCGGCGTGAACGATGTGTCCCGCTTCGGTGACCTCTTTCCTGTCCTGGCGCCAGCTCAGGATCAGGCCAAGTTGGCGGCCCTTGTCCTGTGCCGCGCTCAGCTTGGTGTCCAGCACGCCGTCGCGCATCGCGAGCACGATGAACTTGGGGCCGTCGACGCCGCGGGAGTCGAGGTAGCTGTCCAGCTCGCTCGCGGAGATCGGGTTGTCGAACTCACCCCCGCCCCCACCACCGATGACGACGCCCTTCTTGAGGGTCTTGTAGCGCTTGCGGTTCCAGAAGCCCTGGGGGTATTCGAAGCCGCACAGCTCCCTCAGGTTGATCGCGCCCTCCTCGTGCAGCACGACGAGATGGGGGACCGAGGGGTCGTCGGGAGACGGGGTTTGCGAGTCGAGCACCGTGCGGTACGCCGTGCCGACGAGACGTAGGCCGAACGCGCCGTGGTCGAGGCCGATGGCCTCGCCGATCTGCGTGCGGGTCTGTGCCTTGTACGCCGCATCCAGGAGTCCTCGGACGTGGGAGCGCAGGGCGCTCTTGTCGAACTCGCCCCGAATGAAATCGAAGGTGTCGCAGAGCACGAGGATCCGGATGATGCCGATCGCGCCCATCACGATGCCCAACCCGATCTTGATCAGGCCGTCCAGGATGCGTCGCCAGTCGAGGGTCACGATGCCGACGAGGACATCCCAGAGCCCGGTCAGGACGTTCACGATGATGTCGACGATCGTCGTGACGAGTTTGCAGACCGTGCGTGTCACCCAACGTCCGACGGTGACGACCACCCAGCGGATGACCTTGACCAGCACCCAGACCAGCCAGCAGACCCAGCCGCGCGGGTCGTACCAGGGGTAGTCCTTGCACTTCTCCCGCTGTTGGTTCTCCCAGACCTCGATCGGCTTGGAGACCTGTTCCTCGATCCACTCGTCGATCTGTGTGCACACGAGCGCCATGAGCTCACTCCGTCCTTGTCAGTGGGGGAGGGTTGAATGAATGAATGCGGGTCTGCGAGCGCTCGAGCTCTCGGCCCAGCTGGATCAGCCGCAGGCGTGCGTAGCCGAGGCCGAGCACCTTGCCTGCGACGGACATCGAGACGACCCACGTGAGGCCTCTCGCGAGCGTTCCCAGCCCCGACCAGGGGCCTCCCTGCCCGGTGATCAGATAGGCACCGAGTCCGATCACGGCGATCAGGGTGAAGATGGACCCGAGCTCACAACCGCACGCCGCACGGTGTCGCTGCATGTCGGCACGAATGCGTGCCACTCGCTCGACGTCCAGATCCCGAGGTCCGCTCACACTGGTAGAGATCCGGGCGGAGGGGGCGCTGATACGTCCTTACGTGCGCAGTCGTCCACAGAGCGGTGGGCCGACCCCGATGATCGACGTCGGCCTGTCCTCTGGCGCCCTGTCACGGCACGCTGTCAGCTGCCCGGGCGGCGCCCGGCTTCCCGGCGTCCGCGTACGACCTCACGATCGAGGTGTTGAGCGGGAAGTCGATGGACAGGTCGCGAAACAGCAGGCCGGCCGCGGTCACGGATGCCGCTGCGGCCTGCTCGGCAACGGCATCGGCGAGGGCGGCCGGGGTGTGCACGACGACCTCGTCGTGCAGGAAGAACACGAGGTGCGGGCCGGTGGTGGCCGAGCCGCTGTCGCCCAGCCGCCACAGCCGGTTGCGCAGGTCGGCGATCCAGCACAGCGCCCACTCGGCACCCGTGCCCTGCACGACGAAGTTGCGGGTGAAGCGGCCGTACGCCCGTCGGCGGCGGGCCTGGTCGTCGCCATCGGCCCCTGCGTCGTCAGTGTCGGGGCTCCACGCCTCGCCCAGGGCCGGGCACCCGCGCCCAAGCAGGGTGCGCACCACGTGGCCGCGCTCACCGGCGCGGGCGGCCTCCTCGACGAGTCCGAAGGCGTCGGGGTAGCGCCGGGTGAGCCCGGCAACCATGCGACCGCTCTCTCCACTCGTGGCGCCATACATCGCGCCGAGTAGACCGAGCTTGGCGTCCTGACGGCTCGCCACCGCTCCGTCGTCGACCATGCCTTGATAGAGGTCGGCGCCCCGGGCGGCCCTGGCCAGGGCGCGGTCGCCACTCATCCCGGCGAGCACGCGCGGCTCGAGCTGCGCGACGTCGGCCACGACGAACAGCCAGCCGTCGTCGGCCACCGCCGCGGGCCGGACCTGCGCCGGGAAGGACAGTGCACCCCCGCCGTTGGAGGACCATCGGCCGGTGACCGAGCCCGCCGGCTGGTAGGAGGGCCGGAACCGGCCACCGCTGACCCACTGGTCGGCCCAGGCCCAGCCGTTCGTCTGGAAGAGGTACGCGAGCTGCTTGTAGCGCAGCAACGCGACGATGGCCGGGTGGTCGATCGCGCGCAGGGAGAACGCTCGGGTGTCGGCGACCTCCACGCCGGCGCGGCGCAGTGCGGCCAACAGCTCGGGCCGCGAGTCGGGATTGAGACCCGGGGCTCCGAGGGCCACCCGCACCTGGCCGGCCAACGCCTCCAGTGCCTGTGGGCGAGCACCGCGAGGGGGCCGCGGCCCGAGCTGCTCGGTCAGCAGTCGCTCATGGATGTCGGCTCGCCACGGCACGCCGGCGTGTGACATCTCGGCCGCCACGAGGGCCCCCGCCGACTCCGCCGCGAGCAACAGCCCGAGCCGGGCGGCGTCGGCCGAGGCTGCCACCGCAGCCAGCTGCCGGGCGTCCTCGAGGTCGGCGCGTAGGTGCTCGGTCGTGTCGTCGGCGGCGAACAGCGCCGGATCGGACACGGTGCTCGGTCCCAGCCGGTCCCAGTGCTCCGACTGATCACCCACCAGCACCAGCGCGTCCACCGCGGGGGCTCGTCGCAGCAGGTGGTGGCACAGTCGAAGGTCGTGACATCGCTCGACCCGGACCCCGGCCGCCAGCAGTGGGGGATACCACCGCGCGGTGTCGTCCCACACCCAGCGCGGCGCGTCGAGCTCGCGCGCCTCGACGTATGCCGCAACGTCGACCAACGCCACCACGCGCTGCGCGCCGTCGTCGACGACCAGCACGCGATCACCCGGCAGGCGCGAGAGCGATACCCGGGTCATGGGGGACAGCCTTTCACCCGCAGAGTGGGCGCAAATGAAGAAAAGGCCCCGTGGAGCCGGAGCCTTCTCAGTGTCCGAGGGGGGACTTGAACCCCCACGCCCTATACGGGCACTAGCACCTCAAGCTAGCGCGTCTGCCAATTCCGCCACCCGGACGAGTGCTGGAGAACCTTAGCAAGACGGCTCGTCGAATCCCGCATCGGGGCAGCGCTGCGAAACGCTTCGGAATCGGGGCAGGATGGGGGCATGTCGCAGACCTCGGATCCCCGTCCTGTCGACCCGTCCGACAAGGCCTCATACGACCCCGCCGTCGAGGTCGTCGAGCTGTGTCGGGAGCTGATCCGGATCGACACCAGCAACTACGGTGACGCCGACGGGCCGGGGGAGCGCAAGGCCGCGGAGTACGCCGCAGCGCTGCTGGACGAGGTGGGGATCGAGTCCCGCCTCTACGAACCCGAGCCGGGACGGACCACACTCGTCGCCCGCTGGGGCGGTGGTGACGGCAGGGCGCCGCTCCTCGTGCACGGCCATCTCGACGTCGTCCCCGCAGCCGCCGAGGACTGGCAGGTCGACCCGTTCTCCGGCGAGATCAAGGACGGCTTCGTGTGGGGCCGCGGCGCGGTCGACATGAAGGACTTCGACGCGATGCTGCTCAGCGTCGTCCGGGCTCGCGCCCGCGCCGGCCGGGCTCCGGGGCGGGAGATCGTGATCTGCCTGACCGCCGACGAGGAGGCGGGTGGCCACAAGGGTGCCGAGGTGCTTGTCAACGACCACCCCGATGAGCTGGCGGACTGCACCGAGGCGATCGGCGAGGTGGGCGGCTTCAGTGCCACCATCCGCGGCCGACGGGTCTATCTCATCGAGGCCGCCGAGAAGGGCATGGCCTGGATGAAACTCACCGCCCGCGGTCGCGCCGGACACGGCTCCATGATCAACACCGACAACGCCGTCACCCGGCTCTCGGGAGCGGTGGCACGCATCGGCGCCCACCAGTGGCCGGTCCGGCTGACACCCACCATGGAGGTGCTGCTCGCGACGGTCGCCGACATCGCCGGCACCGAGGCGACTCCCGAGAACGCCGAGGCGCTGATCGAGGAGTTCGGCAGCGCCGCCCGCATGCTCGGCGCCGTCATCCGCAACACCGCCAACCCGACCCAGCTCGGGGCGGGCTACAAGGTCAACGTCATCCCCACCGAGGCGACCGCCCACATCGACGGTCGGTTCCTGCCCGGCTACGAGGACGAGTTCTTCGACACCCTGCGCGCACTCGCCGGTGAGGGCATCGAGTTCGACAACCTGTCGCACCAGCAGCCCTGGGAGACGCCCTAAGACGGCGACCTCGTCGCCGCGATGACCCGGTCGCAGATCGAGGAGGATCCGGAGGACGTCGTGGCGCGGTACCTCATGAGCGGGGGCTCCGAGGACAAGCACTTCAACCGGCTCGGGATGCGCTCCTACGGCTTCGCGCCGCTGCGGCTGCCTGCCGACCTCGACTTCACGGCGCTGTTCCACGGCGTGGACGAGCGCGTGCCGGTGGACGCACTGGAGTTCGGCGCGCGAGTCCTGGACCGGTTCCTCGACCAGATCTGATCAGCCGAAGAGCGTCAGCCGGGCCCGGATGATCTTGCGGCGGAGCACGACCCGGCGCACCCCGTCATCGCCGATCCGCAACCGGTCCAGCTCCCAGCCACCGATCTCGGCGCGCTCCACCAGCATCCGGGTCACCACGTTGCGCGAGAAGTCGCGCGGCAGGGTCAGGGTGTCGAACTCCCACTCCACGCCCGGTCGGGGCGGACGCCGGTGTGCCCGGGCCATGGTCAGTCTCCGCTCACGTCGTCGAGGGCGCCGATGATCTCCGCCGGCAGCGTCAGCTCGTCGGTGCCGAGCGCGCCGTGGAGCTGGGCGGCGGTGCGTGCACCGACGATGGGCGCAGTGACGCCGGGGCGGTCGCGCACCCAGACGAGCGCCACCTCGAGCGGCGTCCAGCCGAGTCCCTCGGCGGCGCGGGCCACGGCCTCGACGATGCCGCGTCCGCGCTCGTCGAGGTAGGGGTTGACGAAGCCGGAGAAGTGCGGTGAGGCGGCGCGCGAGTCCGACGGCGTGCCGGTGCGGTACTTGCCGGTGAGCACGCCGCGGCCGAGCGGGGACCAGGGGAGGATGCCGAGGCCGAGCGCGGCCGCCGCGGGGATCACCTCGTGCTCGATCCCGCGGGCCAGGAGGGAGTACTCCACCTGGGTGGACGCCAGCAGCGAGCGCCCTGGCACGGCGCGCTGCCACGTGGCGGCCTGCGCGGTCTGCCAGCCGGAGTAGTTCGAGACGCCGACGTAGGACGCGCGACCGGTCGACACCGCATGGTCGAGGGCGGTCAGCGTCTCCTCGACGGGGGTGTCGTCGGTCCAGACGTGCACCTGCCACAGGTCGACGTGGTCGACCCGCAGCCGCTTGAGTGACGCATCGAGGGCGGGCAGCAGGTGGCCGCGCGAGGTGTTGGTGACGCGTTCGCCCGTACGCCGCGAGATGCCCGCCTTCGTCGCCAGCACGACCTCATCGCGCCCGATGACGTCACCGAGCAGCGTGCCGATCAGCTCCTCGCTCGCGCCGTCGCCGTAGCCGGCGGCGGTGTCGAGCAGGGTGCCGCCCTTCTCGGCGAAGGCGATCAGCTGGTCGCGGGCCTCGTGCTCGTCGGTGTCGCGACCCCAGGTCATGGTCCCGAGACCGAGTCTGGAGACCTTCAGGCCGGTGGAGCCGAGTGAGCGCTGCTGCATGCGCCGAGATTAGCCACGCGCGCCGAGCGAGCCCCCGCGCCTCGCCGTACTTGCCCCGCGTAGGCTCCTGCGACGTGTTCGACCTGCTCAAGGCCGTGGTGCTCGGCACCATTCAGGGCCTTACCGAGTTCCTGCCCATCTCCAGTAGCGCCCACCTGAGAATCTTCCCGGAGCTCTTCGGGTGGGGCGACCCCGGTGCGGCCTTCACCGCCGTGATCCAGATCGGCACGGAGCTCGCCGTCCTCATCTTCTTCCGCCACGACATCTGGCGGATCGGCAAGGCATGGCTGCTGTCGTTGGTGAAGCCGGAGTGGCGCGGCCACATCGACGCGCGGATGGGTTGGTTCATCATCATCGGCTCGCTGCCCATCGTGGTCCTGGGCGTGGTGCTCAAGGACATCATCGAGAGGGACTTCCGCAACCTGTGGATCATCGGCTCGACGCTGATCGTGATGGGCATCGTGCTCGGCATCGCCGACCGGCTCTCGCGCGACGACAAGACGATCAAGAACATCGGCCTGCGCGACGCCGTCCTGATGGGCCTCGCCCAGGCGCTGGCCCTGGTCCCCGGCGTCTCGCGCAGCGGCGCGACCATCTCCATGGGCCGCGCCCTGGGCTACGAGCGCGAGGCCGCGACGCGCTACGCGTTCCTGCTCGCGATCCCCGCCGTCGTCGGGGCCGGGATCTTCGAGCTCAAGGAGATCCCCGGTGGGGACAACACCTACGGCTGGGGGCCGACCCTGGTCGCGACCGTCGTCAGCTTCGTCGTGGGTTACGCCGCCATCGCGTGGCTGCTTCGCTACGTCTCCACGAAGTCCTACACCCCCTTCGTGCTCTACCGCGTCGCACTGGGCGCGGCGACGCTGCTCCTGCTGGCCGCGGGCGTCCTCACCGCCTGACCTACGCGGCCGCCCGGCGAGAGAGGGTGGTCGCGAGCAACAGCAGCGCCACCAGCTGACTGATGACCACGGCGATCACCAGGGCCGGCAGCGACCGGTCGTAGAGCCAGCCGGCACCGGCGCCCCCGCCGATCGCGAGCGCGCCCTGGATGCCCGCGAAGACGCCGTACGCCGTCGCGCGACGGTGCGCCGGCACGAGATCGGCGACCGCGGCCTTGATCGTGGAGTCCTGCACGCCGTGCGCGAAGCCCCACACGGCGACGCCCACCAGGACCAGACCGAACGTGCCGCCCAGGGCCAGGGCGGGGACGACCGCGACCAGCACCGGCACCACGAACAGCACCTTCGCGCCGACGCGGTCGTAGACCGCGCCGACGAGCAGCGCGGCAACCGCTTCCACGGCCATCGCGCCGGCGTAGACGACCGGCACGGCGGCGACCGGCACCAGGTTGTCCACGGTCAGGTGGTATCCGATGATGCCGAAGGTGACCAGTGCGCCCGTGGTCAGCGCGCACGCGAACGCGTACCGGAAGAACACAGGTGGCAGGTCCGCGCCGACCGCGTCGGCGAACCACGCCCGAGGTGGATCCGCGGATTCCGGCGCTGCCGACTCGTCATAGACGGACGGATCCGGCACCCGGACCGCGAGGAGGACGAGCAGGGCCATCGCGATCGCACCGGGCACGGCCAGCACCGCCATGCCCGCCCACACCGACGCGCCCGCGACGACGGCGGCCACGACCAGCGGTCCCGCGAAGGCGCCGATCTGGTCCAGCGCCTTGTGCAGGCCGAAGCCCCGGCCGCGTCCGACCGCACCGGCGGCGTGGGCGAGGAGGGCCGACTTCGACGGCGAGCGCACGGCCTTGCCGAGGCGCTCGAGGAGGATCATCACGATGGCGAACGCGAGTCCGGCCGCGCCGAGCCGGGGCGCGAACCACAGCAGCGGGACGCAGATCGCGGTGAGGGCGTAGCCGGTGATCGTCAGCGACCAGTAGCGCCCGGTCCGGTCGGCGACGGGACCGAACACCAGCCGCAGCACGAGAGCCACCGCCTCGCCGGCGCCGGTGACGAGTCCGACGACCACGCCGGAGGCGCCGAGCGCGGCCAGGATCGGGCCGTACATCGACCGCGCGCCCTCGTAGACCATGTCGGCGGCCAGGCTGACGAAGCCGAACCACCACACCACCTGCCAGGCGCTCAGCCGATGTTGCGGCGGGGAGGACGAGCGCGGATCCGTCACAGCCATCCGGACTTCTTGAACCAGTAGAACAGCCCGGTCGAGACGCCGATCATCAGCACCACGGCGAAGGGATAGCCATAGGCCCAGTGCAGCTCGGGCACGTGGTCGAAGTTCATGCCGTAGATCCCGGCGATCAGCGTGGGGACGACGACCAGCGCCGCGCCGGCCGAGATCTTGCGCATGTCGTCGTTCTGCTGCACGGAGATGCGCGCCAGGTGGGCGTCGAACGCCGTGGACAGCAGAACGTCGAGGTTGTCGATGACCTCCGAGACCCGGTACAGGTGGTCGGAGACGTCGCGGAAGTACGTCGCGGTCTGCTCGTCGACGCCGTCGATCTGCCCGGCGGCGAAGCGCCGCATCGGCTCCCGGAGCGGCATGACCGCGCGGCGTACCTCGGCGATCTCACGCTTGAGCGTGTAGATGCGGACGGAGTCGTCGGTGCGGGCCGGGGAGAAGACGGACTCCTCGACCTCGTCCACGTCGACTTCAAGTGCGGCACCGACGCGTTCGTACTCGTCGACCACGCGGTCGCAGATGGCGTACATCACCGCCATCGGGCCGTGCTCGAGCACCTTGGCGCGCTGCTCGAGATCACGCCGTGACGTGGCCAGGTTGACCCCCTGGCCGTGTCGGACGGTCACCACGAAGTCCGGTCCGACGAAGACATTGATCTCGCCGGTCTCGACGGCGTCGTACTCGTCGACGTACCAGAGCGTCTTGAGCACCATGAAGAGCGTGTCGCCGTAGCGCTCGAGCTTGGGGCGCTGGTGCGAGTCGCCGGAGTCCTCGACCGCGAGGGGGTGCAGGTCGAACGTGGTGGCGATCAGCGCCAGCTCGGCCGCGGTCGGATCGAGGAGGCCGACCCACTGGAAGTCGCCGGCGCCGCAGGGCACACGCGCGTGCCCCAGGCTGGGCTCGTCGCCGTCGAGGGGGACGCGCACTCCCTCGTGGTAGAGGGCGTTGTCGACGATCACCTCGTCAGGCTAGTGCCACTAGGGTCGCGGGCATGGCAACGGTGATCCTCGTCCGACACGGCCGTTCGAGCGCCAACGCCACCGGCGTGCTCGCGGGGCGGCTGCCCGGCGTCAAGCTCGATGAGCGCGGCCACGAACAGGCCGCCTCGACCGCCGAGCGACTGGCCACGGTGCGCCTCGCGTCGGCCGTCTCGAGTCCGCTCGAACGCTGCAAGCAGACCGCTCGGGCCATCACCGCCCAGCAGTCGGCGCAGCTCGGCCTCACCACCGAGCGCAAGCTCACCGAGTGCGACTACGGCGACTGGCAGGGGCGGCCGCTCAAGGACCTGGCCAAGGAACCGCTGTGGAAGATCGTCCAGTCCCAGCCGTCCGCCGCCGCCTTTCCCGGCGGTGAGTCGATGCGGGCGATGCAGGACCGCGCGGTAGAGGCCGTACGCCGCCACGATCGCCTCGTCGAGGAGGAGCACGGCCCCGGCGCGGTCTGGCTGGCAGTGAGCCACGGCGACGTGATCAAGGCGATCCTCGCCGATGCCCTGGGCACGCACCTCGACCTCTTCCAGCGCATCCAGGTCGACCCGGCCTCCGTGTCGATCGTGCGCTACACCGAGGCCAGGCCCTACGTCCTCGGCACCAACACCTCGGCCGGAGACCTGTCCTGGCTCACCCCGCCGCCCTCCTCGCGCAGGCGTGGCAAGAAGACGGCGGACGCCGTCGTCGGCGGGGGAGCCGGACCCGGCTCCGCTGGCTCGTCGTCCTAGGCTGACCACATGCCCTTGATTCACGCCTTCGACCCGCCGGAGCGCTTCGTCGTCGGCACCGTCGGTCCGCCCGGCGCCCGCACGTTCTTCCTCCAGGCCCGCGACGGCACGCGGATCACGAGCGTCGCATTGGAGAAGCAGCAGGTGGAGGCCCTCTCCGAGCGCGTCGACGGGCTGCTCGACGAGATCATGCGAGCAGCCGACAACACGGCGATGATCCCGGCAGTGGCCCCCCTCGACCTGATCGACAACCATCCGCTCGAGCAGCCGATCGAGGAGGAGTTCCGCGCCGGCACCATGACGCTGGCGTGGGAGCCGGCCGCCGAGCGCATCGTGATCGAGGTGTTCCCGTTCACCGAGGCGGCCGTGGTCTCCCCGGAGCAGCTCGACGACGACCTCGAGGAGCCCGAGCCCGACGAGATCCTCCGGGTCGTGCTCACGGCGGGCGGGGCCCGCGCGTTCGTCGACCGGGCGCGGACCGTGGTCTCGGCCGGTCGTCCGGACTGCCCGTTCTGCGGCAACCCGGTCGATCCTGACGGCCACCTCTGCGTGCGGGCCAACGGCTTCCGCCGCCGCGACCCACAGCAGTCGTGACCGACCCGCTCGCCGGAGAGCTGACGCTCCACGGCCGGGTGATGCCCGCCTCCAACGCCACCTTCGTGGGGGAGATCGACGGGCTGCGGGTCGTCTACAAGCCGATCGCCGGGGAGCGACCGCTCTGGGACTTCCCCGACGGCACCCTGGCGGGGCGCGAGATCGCGGCGTACCTCGTCAGCGAGGCCCTGGGTTGGAACATCGTGCCCCGCACCATCGTGCGCGACGGGCCCCACGGCCCGGGGATGGTGCAGGTCTGGCAGGAGCCCGACCCTGCCCAGTCGCCGGTCGACCTCGTGCCGGCCGGCGGCATGCCGCCGGGCTTCCGGCACGTCTTCGACGGGGTGGACGGACGCGATCGCCAGGTGTCGCTCATCCACGAGGACTCGACCCCGCTGCGGCTGATGGCGATCTTCGACGTGCTCGTCAACAACGCCGACCGCAAGGGCGGGCACGTGCTCGCGATGACGGACGGTCACCGCTACGGCGTCGACCACGGGCTGACCTTCCACGTGGACCACAAGCTGCGCACGGTCCTGTGGGGCTGGCTCGGCGAGCGGCTCCGCGAGACGGAGCAGCAGGGCGTACGCCGGGTGCTGGCGGAGGCGGGCGGCCCGCTCGGCGACGCCCTGGTCGAGCATGTCACCGCGGCGGAGATCGAGGCGTTCATCCGGCGCTGCCAGGCCCTGCTCGCGGCGGATGAACTTCCCTCTCCGCGCGACGAGTGGCCGGTCATCCCCTGGCCGCCGTTCTGAGCCGGATAGGCTGCCCGGCATGCGTTCGTGGTCATCTCCTGAGGTCCCTGACCTGACCGTCACCGGTCCCGCCGTCCGGATCCACGACACCAGCTCGGGGGGCCTCGTCGAAACCCGGCCCGAAGGCCCGGCCCGGCTCTACGTCTGCGGCATCACGCCGTACGACGCGACCCACATGGGACACGCGGCCACCTACCTCGCCTTCGACCTCCTCAACCGAGCCTGGCGCTCGGCCGGCCACGAGGTCGCCTACGTCCAGAACGTCACCGACGTCGACGACCCGCTGCTCGAGCGTGCCCTCAAGGTCAAGGTCGACTGGGTGGCGCTGGCCGAGCGTGAGACCCAGCTGTTCCGCCACGACATGGAGGCACTGCGTGTCTTGGCACCCGACCACTACATCGGCGCCGTCGAGTCCATCCCGCTCGTCATCGACCTGATCATCCGCCTCCAGGATGCCGGGGCGATCTACCAGGTCGACAGCGACCTCTACTACTCGGTCACCGCCGACGCGGCCTTCGGCGACGTGTCCGGCTGGTCCCGCGACGAGATGCTGCGGATCTTCGGCGAGCGGGGGGGAGACCCCGACCGTGAGGGCAAGCGCGACCCGCTCGACTGCGTCGTGTGGCGCGGCAAGCGCGAGGGCGAGCCCTCGTGGGACAGCCCGTTCGGCCCCGGCCGGCCCGGCTGGCACATCGAGTGCACCGCCATCGCCCTCGAGCACCTCGGCACTGCCTTCGACGTCCAAGGTGGCGGCAGCGACCTGATCTTCCCGCACCACGAGATGTGCGCCGGCGAGGCGCAGGTCGCCGACCCGGGCCAGCCCTTCGCGCGGGCCTATGCCCACGCCGGGATGGTGGCCTACGACGGCGAGAAGATGTCGAAGTCCAAGGGCAACCTCGTCTTCATCTCGGCGCTGCGCAACAGCGACGTCGACCCGATGGGGATTCGCCTCGTGCTGCTGCGCCACCACTACCGCAGCGACTGGGAGTGGACCGACGACCAGCTGTGGGACGCCGTCGACACGGTGACCCAGTGGCGCAAGGCGCTCTCCCTGGGCGCCGGTGCCCCGGCCGCCCCGGTCGTCGAGGCCATCCTCGCCGCGCTCGCCGACGACCTCGACGCCCCGACCGCCGTTGCGGCCATCGATGACTGGGTGGCCTCGACCCTCGGCGACACGGCCCACGGGCTCGCTGACACCAGCGACCCCGTCGCCGCCGCCACGCTCAAGCCGGTGCTCGACGCCGCGCTCGGCCTCGCCCTCTGACACACCGCAGACTGGGTCGGGGCGGGGCCACTCTGGGCTGGGTCAGTCCTCGGTACGCCGCTTGAGGTAGCGCTCGAACTCGCGGGCGATCGCCTCACCGCTGGCCTCGGGCAGGTCGGCGGTGTCGCGTGACTCCTCGAGCGAGCGGACGTAGTCGGCGACGTCCTCGTCCTCCTCGGCGAGCTCGTCGACCCCGCGCTCCCATGCGCGGGCGTCGTCGGGCAGCTCGCCGAGCGGGATGGAGCAGTCGAGGAGGTCCTCGAGCTGGCCGATCAGGGCCAGCGTGGCCTTGGGGCACGGAGGCTGCGCGACGTAGTGCGGCACGGCGGCCCAGTAGGAGACGGCGGGGATGTCGAGCTGGATGCACGCGTCCTGGAAGACGCCGACGATGCCGGTGGGGCCCTCGTACGTCGACTGCTCGAGCTTGAGCCGGTCGACCAGGTCGAGCTCGGTCGCGCTGCCCGTCACCGGGATCGGGCGGGTGTGGGGCGAGTCTGCGAGTAGCGCACCGAGGGTGATCACCAGCTGGCTGCCGAGATCGTCGCAGGCCGCCAGGAGCTCGGCGCAGAACTGGCGCCAGCGCATGTTGGGCTCGATGCCGCGGATCAAGATGACGTCCCGGTCGAGGTCGGGGGGCGACGCGATGGCGATCCGGGTCGTGGGCCAGGTGAGGCGGCGGTGGCCGTTCGCATCGGTGCCGACCAACGGACGATTGACCTGGAAGTCGTAGAACTCCTCGGGGTCGATGGCGCCGACCACCCGGGCGTTCCACACCTCCATCAGGTGATCGACCACTCCGGAGGCCGCGTCGGCTGCATCGTTCCAGCCCTCGAAAGCAGCGATGACCACGGGGGAGACGAGGTCCTGCATGTCGTCGAACTCGATCACCCACTCACCCTAGAGCCCGCTGCACGTTCGCGGCCCATCTCCGAGCAGGTCCCCACGATTTCGCTCCGGCGAGAGGCGGTGGAAGCATCAGAGAGCCGTGTCCAGCACGTGGAAGTCGAGTCCGCAGTGTGGACGCCTCCGTAGGCTGGACACCCGATCGATTGGAGCCCCAAGGCCTGTGACTGCCGCATCTGCCCTCACCGCTGACTCGATCAGTGCCCCTGACCACCGTCCGGACGCCACCGAGCTCCTGACGTCGATGCTCAGCGCGCGGATCGTGGTGCTCGACGGTGCCATGGGCACGGCCATCCAGCGCGACCGGCCCGACGAGGCCGGCTATCGGGGGGAGCGCTTCGCCGACTGGCCCAGCGACGTGCAGGGCAACAACGACCTGCTGACGCTGACACAGCCCGAGATCATCGCCGACATCCACCGCGAGTACCTCGAGGCCGGCGCGGACATCATCGAGACCAACACGTTCAACGCCAACGCGATCTCGCTGGCCGACTACGGCATGGAGGAGCTCGGCTACGAGCTCAACTACGAGTCCGCCAGGCTCGCGCGCCGCGCGTGTGACGCCATCACCGCCCAGGACCCGAGCCGCCCGCGGTTCGTCGCCGGCGCGCTCGGTCCCACGACCCGCACCGCCTCGATCTCGCCCGACGTCAACGACCCGGCCGCGCGCAACGTCTCCTACGACCAGCTCGTGGAGGCCTACAAGGAGGCCGGTCGCGGTCTGCTCGACGGTGGCTCCGACCTCCTCTTCATCGAGACGATCTTCGACACCCTCAACGCCAAGGCCGCGATCTTCGCGGTCGAGACGCTGTTCGAGGAGTACGGCCGGCGCTGGCCCGTGATCATCTCCGGCACCATCACCGACGCCTCCGGACGCACCCTGTCGGGCCAGGTGACCGAGGCGTTCTGGAACTCCGTGCGTCACGCCAAGCCGATCGCCGTCGGTCTCAACTGCGCGCTGGGCGCCAAGGAGATGCGCCCTTACATCGAAGAGATGAGCCGCATCGCCGACACCTTCGTGTCGTGCTACCCCAATGCCGGTCTGCCGAACGCCTTCGGTGAGTACGACGAGGCGCCGCACGAGACGTCCGCGATCATCGGCGAGTTCGCCGACGCAGGCTTCGTCAACCTCGTCGGTGGCTGCTGCGGCACCACTCCCGCGCACATCGCCGACATCGCCAGGGCCGTCGAGGGCAAGCCGCGACGCGAGATCCCCGAGGTCCCGGTCGCCATGCGACTCGCCGGCCTCGAGCCGTTCACCATCGACGACGACAGCCTGTTCGTGAACGTCGGTGAGCGCACCAACATCACCGGCTCGGCGAAGTTCCGCAACCTGATCAAGGCCGGCGACTACGACACGGCGCTGGGCGTCGCCCTGCAGCAGGTCGAGAACGGCGCGCAGGTCATCGACGTCAACATGGACGAGGGCATGATCGACGGCGTCGCCGCCATGGACCGGTTCCTCAAGCTGATCGCCAGCGAGCCAGACATCAGCCGCGTCCCGGTGATGGTCGACTCCTCGAAGTTCGAGATCATCGAGGCCGGCCTCAAGTGCGTGCAGGGCAAGCCGATCGTCAACTCGATCTCCATGAAGGAGGGCGAGGACACGTTCCGCGAGCACGCCCGCCTGTGTCGCAAGTACGGCGCCGCCGTGGTCGTGAGGGCCTTCGACGAGGACGGCCAGGCCGCCGACCTCGACAGCCGCAAGCGCATCTGCGAGCGCGCCTACAAGATCCTGGTGGACGAGGTCGGATTCCCCGCCGAGGACATCATCTTCGACCCCAACGTGTTCGCGGTGGCCACAGGCATCGAGGAGCACGCCAACTACGGCGTCGACTTCATCGAGGCAGCCCGCTGGATCACCGAGAACCTGCCCGGTGCCCAGGTCTCCGGTGGCATCTCCAACGTGTCGTTCTCGTTCCGCGGCAACAATGCCGTACGCGAAGCCATCCACGCCGTCTTCCTCTACTACGGCATCCGGGCCGGGCTCTCGATGGGCATCGTCAACGCCGGGGCGCTGATGACCTACGACAGCATCGATCCCGAGCTGCGCGACGCGATCGAGGACGTTGTCCTCAACCGGCTCGCAGACCCGATGGAGGCGACCGAGCGCCTGCTGGAGATCGCCGAGAAGTATCGCCAGACCGACGCCGTCGAGGAGAAGGCCGCCGCCGAGTGGCGCGCGCTGCCGATCCGCGAGCGCATCACGCACGCACTCGTCAAGGGCATCGACGCCCACGTCACCGAGGACACCGAGGAGCTGCGAGCCGAGATCTCGGCGGACGGCGGCCGGCCGATCGAAGTGATCGAGGGACCGCTGATGGACGGCATGAACGTCGTCGGCGACCTCTTCGGCGCCGGCAAGATGTTCCTCCCGCAGGTCGTCAAGAGCGCACGGGTGATGAAGAAGGCCGTTGCCTACCTGCTGCCCTACATCGAGGCGGAGAAGCAGCCGGGCGATGTCGAGACCAAGAACGGCACCATCGTGATGGCGACCGTGAAGGGTGACGTGCACGACATCGGCAAGAACATCGTCGGCGTGGTGCTCCAGTGCAACAACTACGAGGTGATCGACCTCGGGGTGATGGTGCCGGCCCAGAAGATCCTGGACGCCGCCGCGGAGCACGACGCCGACATCATCGGCCTGTCTGGCCTGATCACGCCGTCGCTCGACGAGATGGTGCACTTCGCCGGGGAGATGCAGCGCACCGGCCTGACCATCCCGCTGATGATCGGCGGTGCGACGACCTCGCGCGCCCACACTGCGGTCAAGGTCGACAAGAAGTACGACGGCCCCGTCATCTGGGTCAAGGACGCCTCGCGATCGGTGCCGACAGCGGCGGCCCTGCTCAGCGACGAGCTGCGGCCGAAGCTGATGGCCGACGTCAAGCTCGACTACGACTCGCTGCGCGAGCGCCACGCGACCAAGCACGACCGGCCGATGCTCTCGATCGAGGCGGCGCGCGCCAACCGCACCCCGATCGACTGGGACGGCTACGTGCCGCCCGTGCCCGCCCAGCTCGGCGTGCAGGTCTTCGAGGGCTACGACATCGCCGAGCTGCGCGACTACATCGACTGGCAGCCGTTCTTCAATGCCTGGGAGATGAAGGGCAAGTTCCCCGACATCCTCAACAACCCCACGTCGGGGGAGACCGCGCGTAAGCTCTACGACGACGCTCAGTTGATGCTCGACCAGATCATCAGGGAGAGGTGGCTCACCGCAAACGGCGTGATCGGGTTCTTCCCGGCCGCCGCCGACGGTGACGACACGATCGTGTACGCCGATGAGTCGCGCACCGAGGTGCTCACGACGTTGCGACACCTGCGCCAGCAGGGCGAGCACCGTGAGGGCATCCCCAACCGTTCGCTCGGCGACTTCGTCGCACCGGTCGGGACCGGGCTGCAGGACTACGTCGGTGGCTTCGCGGTCACGGCCGGTCTGGGCAGCACGGACAAGATCATCGAGTTCAAGGCGGACCTGGACGACTACTCGGCGATCCTGCTCGAGTCGCTGGCCGACCGCCTGGCCGAGGCCTTCGCCGAGCGGATGCACCAGCGCGTGCGCAAGGAGTTCTGGGGCTACCTGCCCGACGAGTCGCTCGACAACGACGCCCTGATCCACGAGAAGTACGTCGGCATCCGGCCCGCTCCCGGCTACCCGGCGTGCCCGGAGCACACCGAGAAGTCGACGCTGTGGCAGCTGCTCGACGTCGACAAGATCGGCATCGAGCTCACCGAGTCGATGGCGATGTGGCCCGGAGCGTCGGTGAGCGGCTGGTACTTCTCGCACCCGCAGTCGCAGTACTTCGTCGTGGGCCGTCTCGGTCGCGACCAGATCGCCGACTATGCCGAACGCAAGGGCTGGGACCTGTCGACCGCCGAGCGCTGGCTGTCGCCGAACCTCGGCTACGACCCGGAGGACTGACCGGGCGTCTTCTCGTCCTGATCGAGCTCGCCGCCGGTCGGGTCCCGAGCCTGGTCGTCGTCGAGCCAGGCGCCACCGATGGGCTCGCGCGCCCAGTTGGTGATGGTCCAGCCGCTCTCGAGGCTGCCGTCCAGGGTGATGCACCCGGTGTTGTGGAGGCCCTCGTGGATGGGGGCGTGGGCTCCCCCCGCCCGGTGTGTGACCCAGGTGCGGATCGCGGCACCGTGGCTGACGACCAGCGCGGCGTCGACAGCGAGCGCGCAGGTGCTGGTGATCGCTGCGTCGTACCGCTCGAGGAAGGCCACGCCGGTCTCACCCCCCGGCATCCGCTGCTCCAGGTCGCCGTCGAGCCACTGGGCGACGGTTCCGAGGTAGCCAAGGATGGCGTCGTCGTCTGCGCGCATCTCGAAGTCACCGGCGGCGATCTCGCGGAGTCCGTCGTGCTCGATGGGGATCAACCCCAGCTCCGTCGCGACCGGCGCGGCCGTCTGGCGCGTGCGCACCAGCGGCGAGAACCCAATTGCGCCGCTGCCCCCCGGGGCCCGCGCGCGGCAGG
>NZ_JANPEO010000650.1:0-6729 GCF_031422975.1 Nocardioides sp.
CTCCTGGTTGCCGAACTGGTCGCACGGGAAGCCGAGCACGGTGAAGCCGCGTTCGCCGTACCTGTCCTGCAACTCCTGCAGGCCCTGGTACTGCGGCGTGAAGCCGCACTTCGAGGCGGTGTTCACGACGAGCACCACCTCACCGGCGTATGCCGCAAGGTCGGTGTCGGTGCCGTCGATGGCGCGCGCGGAGAAGTCCTTGATCGTGGTCACGTCACTGGTTCGTGGCCGAGCATCGTTCGGATTGGTTCACGGGGTCGGTCGGACCCGCACCTGCGCGGGCTGCTGGTAGCCGACGGAATTGGCGTGGCCGTCAAGCACGACCCGCACAAGACGGTCGCCGAGGTCGAGCACGACCTCATGGTCATCGCGCTCGAGCACCTCGCCGCTCACCCGCACGGTGCCGTCACCGAGGTCCTCCCAGGACGCGCCCGGTCGAGCGAGCGCGACGTCCTCGATGGCCTCGACGGTCTCGACCTCCCGTCGGCCACGCCCCCGCCCGCGCCAGAGCAGGGACAACATGCCGAGCAGGAGAGCATCCACGACCAGCGTGCCGATCAGGCCCGCCGAGCTTCGCACCTCACCCTCGACGACGGCGCTCCCGGGCTTGCCCTCGATCACGCGGACGGAGATCGTCTGGTCCTCCTCCGCTTCCTTGTACGTCGCAGCGTCGACCTCCGCCGACCAGATCTCCTGCTCCGGGTCGATGGTCCCCGGCAGCCGGTAGCTCAGCCACCAGCTCGGCGCTCCGGCCGACCCCAGGTTGCGCGCCTCGGTGACCTCGGCGAGCACCTCGACGCCGGACCTCTCGACCGAGGAGCGCGTCCACGTCGAGTGCACGAGCGGCAGGTTGACCAACGCGATCACGACCGCGATCAGCACCCAGCTGGAGCGCGAGATCCTCATGCCCGATCGCCGACCCACGGCTCCGTCCACGTCCCGGCGCGGGCGATCTCGCCGAGGCCGTTGCGCTCGCGGACCCGGAGGTCGCGCGCGGCGGTCCGCTCGTCCGCCGAAGCGGGGTCACCCCTGAGTCCGACCGCGATGCCGGTCAGCAGCACGTGGGTGGCGGGCAGCCCGAGGTCGGCGGCGAGCCCCTCGTGGTCGAAGCCGGCGAACTGATGGGAGTGCAGCCCCATCGAGCGCGCCTGCAGCGTGAGGTGTGCGGCGGCCTGGCCGACGTCGTAGAGGGCGTAGTCGCTGTAGGCCGGCGCATCCGCATCGGCCCCCGTGCTCACGTGGCCGGCGGACAGGAACACCGCCGCTGCCAGCGGCACCCAGCCGGAGTTGCCGCGGCTCAGGTGGGCGACCAACCGGTCGTGATTGGCGGACCCGCGTTCGCAGACGAAGAAGACCCACGGTTGGGAGTTGCCGGCCGACGGTGCCCACTGGGCGGCGTGCAGCAGCTGGTCGATCTCGGCCCGGTCGAGCGTGTGCGCAGCGTCGTACACGCTCGGGCTCCAGCGCGAGCGCAGCGGCTCGGACAGGTGCTCGGCCCCTGGCTGCGGTGCTCGGCGCGTCGTCACGGCGTCAGTATCCCCGGCCGCTGGGGTGAGCGGTGGCTCAGGCACCCAGGCCGTCGAGGTAGTCGGCGAAGCCATCGGGCGCGCGGGCGATGCGCCGCCCCGAGGTGATCACCGAGAGGTTCCCGGGAGCGACCCACGCGACGCCGGCCCGACGCAGGGCGACGACGAGCTCGACGTCCTCGTGGACCGGGATCGCCCGGAAGCCACCGACCGAGCGATAGGCCGCCAGCGAGAACCCGAGGTTGGCCCCGTGCACGTGGTCGTGGCCGTCGATCAGGCTGTGCCGGGCCTGCCACTGCGCCAACTCGTAGGCCGTGAGGTCGCCCGCCACCGGTTGGACGGTGCCCACGACCAGATCGTGTCCGGCAGCCGCGAACCCGACCTGCTGGACCAGCCAGGACGTGGGAACCGTGCTGTCCGCGTCGGTGTTGGCCACCCACAACCCTCCGGAGACCGGCGAGGACGCCCAGCGGGCCGCCGCCTCCACTCCGCAGGCCCGGGCAGCACCGACGCAGCCGGCCTGCACCGCCACGCCGGTGACGTCGGGGCGCAGCGCCACCGCACGGCTGGAGTCGTCCTGGCAGCAGTCGAGGACCACGAAGACCCGGCACGCGATCTCCGGAAAGGCTGATGCCAGCGCCTCGACGGCACCGGTCACCGAGTCGAGGCACGCGGGCAGGAGCTCCTCCTCGTCCCGGGCGGGGATCACCACGGCCAGCGCGGTGGGCATGCTCATGCGGGACGCCCCAGCACGTGCAGCACGAAATCAGGATCCTGGTGCTCGACCAGCACGGGGGCACCCGATGCCAGGAACGCCTCGTGCACCGCGGGCCCGGCGAGCGGCCAGCCGACCGGCTGGTGTCGCCAGTGACACAGCAGCAGGTGTCCGTCCTCGGTGAGCGCGGCAAGGCTGCGCTCGACGACGCCGGCGAGCTGACGCGGGCTGAGGAAGTAGCCCACCTCGGAGATGGACACCAGGTCGAAGCGCCCGGACGGCCACTGTGCCGGCACGGCGGCCCGGCGCACCTCGACCTGGTCGAGACCCGCCGTCCGCTCGCGCGCGGCGGTAACGGCCGTCTCGCTGGCGTCCACGGCCAGCAGTCGTCCACAGCGTTGCGCGAGGTCGACCGCCAGGGCACCGATGGAGCACCCGACCTCCAGCCCGTGCTCATAGCGCTGGCGCGGCAGGCTGGCCAGGGTGACGGCACGCTTGTGCCGCTCGTAGTCCGACTCCACCTGCCACGGATCGGATCGTTCGCGGTGGACGAGATCCAGGGCGTCGTCGCGGACCGGCTCGTCGTCTTCGAAGAAGAGCTCGAGATCGCGACGGAAGTGGGCCCGCAGCGGCGCGTCGAGCAGGACCTCGTCGCCGGGTGCGGGCGACAGCGGCTCCACCTGGCTGGCGTGCGCCGCGGTCGCCGACATCTTGGCCGCGCGCACCTCATCGTCGAGCGGGAGCTCGCGGACCTGCGCCCACGGCACGCCCTGCTCGTCGCCCCAGTGCCACAGCCAGACGGGATACTCGACCAACCGCGCGTCGGTTCGCGCGGCCGCGATGGCTGCGGCCAGGCCGGCCGCCTCGTGATCGGGATGGCCGTCCCGGCGCCAGGGCGCGAGCAGCAGCACGTCCTCACCGTCGATGCCGATCATCGCGACGAGGTGCGCCACCAGCTCCGCCAGGTGGTCGGCCACCGCCCCGTCGGGCAGGCCCAGGCAGGTCACGGCGGCCCCGGGCGCGAGGCGCGCGATGGCCTGGTCGAGCTCGTGTCGGCGTACCTGGGCCAGCAGCTCGCGCGAGTGGGTCGGCGAGCGCGGATGCGAGCCCTCGCCGGCGGTGGCCGAGACGACCTCGACCTGCCAACCGGCGATCGCCGCCACCCGGATCAGGCCACCGGCGCCGAGGGTCTCGTCGTCGGGATGCGCACCGACCACCACCAGCCGCCCGGCGACGGACGGGAGCTGCAGCGGCACCATCGCGTGCGCAGCCAGCACGGTCGTCCAGGCGGAGGCCGACGTGCCGGGCCGGTCATGACGGAACACCGGCCTGGTCACCACGGCGCCACCGCCGGCTCCGTCAGGTCCCGACCGAGGGATGCCTGGTCCCGCTCCGCGTGCCACTGGCGCAGGTAGAGGTCAAGGTCGGCCACCCGGCGCGCGTGGTCCTCATCGGTCGCCAGCGGGCCGGGACCGAGGCCGTGGGCGGCGCGTCGGACCACGTCCTCCGCGGCCAGTGCCACCACCTGGCGGACGCGGAGGGCGGCCCGGGAGCCGGTGGCGCCCGAGAGCTCCCCTGCGTCCAGCGCGGCCGCCGCGTGCTCGAGGACGCAGCGGGCAGCGTGCAGTTCGGCGTCGACCGCGCCGAGGTGCATCAGTGCGACCTGGTCGGGACTGCGGTTCGACGCGCTCGCGTGCAGCCGGCGGGCGACGCCGACAGCCCCGCCGAACCAGATCGCCGCCACACCCAGACCGCCCCAGGCGAACCCCGGACGCTCGAGGTACCAGCCGGGCTCGCCCACCGGTTCGGCCGCGACGTCCTCGAAGTCGACCGGTCCGGAGTCGAGCGCCGAGAGGCCGCGCGCCACCCAGGTGCCCGAGACCGCGGTCACGCCGGAGTCGTGCAGGTCGACGGCGAAGAGCTGCCGGACGTCGCCCACCCACGCACTCACCAGAGCGCGGTCGAGCACGGCCGCGAGCGAGCACCAGTGCTTGCGCCCGTGGAGTCGGTACGTCGACCCGAGACGCGTGGCACGCAGGGGCTCGCCGGGCCCCTCCGCGGCAAAGACACCCCAGGTGCCGCTCCCCACCGGTACACCCGCCTGGCCCAGGATGGCCCGTGCGTCGAGGTGCGGCTCGAGGGCCCGCGCCACCGTCAGGTCGACAGCGCCCATCGTGGCCAGCGCCGACCACAGCTGAGCCGTGCGACCTGTCCCCGGGGCCGGCAGGTCGTGGCCGAGCTCCGCGGCCAGCGCCAGCGCGGCCGGCACGTCGGCGGCTGCCGCACGGGTCCTGAAGCCGACGTCGGCGAGTTGGCCGCGGTCCGTCCCGGTCGGCGAGCCGATCAGGACCGGCCAGTGCTCAGCCACGGACACCGCACGGTCGCTTCGCTGCCATGGGGTCCCCTTCGAGCGCCGCAGACGGTGACTGACAGGCCTCGACATCGACCCTAGCTGCCGCTCGGCGCGGCGCAGCGCAACCCGGGATGTCTCCTGCGGCCAGGGCGTCACCCCGGAGTGATCGCACGCGCGAGGGCCCCGGGACATCCCGGGACCCTCGCGTGTTCACCTCGGCTGCCGAGGCCGGCGCGGACCTGATCTCAGATCCCGTTGTCGATCCGTACGGTCTGGTGGGGGGCCTGGTCGACCCCGCCGGTCGAGGCCGCCACGTGCTGCTTGATGCGCGGCGCCTCCTCCTCCGCCTTGCTGAGGTAGCCCTCCCAGCGCTGCTGCATGGGACGGATGAGTCCGCCCCCGACGCCCACGACGATGACGCCGGCGACGGTGGCCAGGATCGCGATCAGGACGGGCGTGGTCACGGTGGTGGCGACGCCGACCTGGTTGAGCGCGGCCACGACGCCGAGGAACATGATGAAGATCGATGCCGCGTTGGCGATCGTCCTGCCGTACGAGAGCCCGCCCAGCGTGCCCTCGATGAGCGACTTCACGGCCGCTGCGATCGCCGAGGCGACCACGATGATGATGATGGCCACGATGAGGCTCGGCAAGAACGTGATGACCCGCTCGATCAGGTCGCTGATCGGGTTGGGCCCGAAGACGCCGAAGGCCAGCTGCAGCACGAACAGCATCAGCGTGTAGTAGATGAGCTTGGCGACCACGTCGCTCGCATCCATCTTCGAGTTGGCCATGGCACGCTTGACGCCGCCACGCTCGACCGCCCGGTCGAAGCCGACGCGTTCGAGCACCGCGTTGAGCGCCTTCGCGACGGCCTTCGCGATGAGCAGGCCCACCACGAGGATGAGCAGGAACAGTACGAGCCTGGGCACGAACTCGGAGATGGTGCTCACGCCGTCGCGCAAGCCGTCCTGAAGAGTGTCTTGCATGGAAATGGTCCTCCGTTGAGCGAGCGAGTGGTTCTGTTTACGTTGTAAACAGAACCACATCCCGCCCCTCGACACAACATCACCGTCCGGGTCGGCCGTGACACGGCGACCACCCGGGCCGGGAGGACCTCACTCGTCGCGGCTCTCCTCGCGGACCAGGGCCAGGCGATTGAGCAGCTCCTCGAGCGCCTCCTCGAACTCGACAGCCGACCTGTCCTCGGAGAGCTGATGGCGCAGCCGGCCCACCGTCGGATACTCGGCCAGGCCCGAAGGATCGGGATCCTCCTCGAGCACATCGAGCGGACCGAGGTCAGCCCCGTGGGTGGCCACCTCGAGGAGCAGTTGACCGAGCAGGAAGCTGGTGAAGGAGCGGTAGGCGGCGACCGCCGCCTCATCGGTGAACCCCTCGGACCGCAGGCCGACCAGGAAGGCCTCGACCCAGTCCAGGCTGCGCAGCGGCGGTCGCAGCCAGGGTGCCTCGGGTGGGCGCGAGGCCACCAGGGGGAAGGCCTTCGGGTGCGCCAGCGCGACCCGGCGCACGCCGTGCGCCAGCCGCTGCAGGAAGTCCTGCCACCCGTTCCGGGGGCTGTCGAAGACCTCTTCGTCGCTCAGCATGCCCGCGACCAGGCGCTCCACGACCCCGTCCAGGAGCTCCTCCTTGCCCGCCACATGGCGGTACAGGGCCATCGCCTCCACGCCCAGGACCTGGCCGAGCCGGCGCATGGTCAGACCGGGGAGTCCGTGCTCGTCGATGAACTCGACGGCGGCCTGCAGGATCAGTCCCCGGTCGAGCGGGCGCCGCCGCGAGAGCGAGGGATCACCGTCACGCAGAGCCGCATCGACGCCTGTGCCGTCCTCGAGCACTGCCATGCCATCACCCCTTTGTTCGTCGAGCATAACGACGCACTCGGTGCGAGCTCACCGACCTGGCCGGGGGCCACGGGCCGACGCGCGGGTGGAAATGAACGAAGGCCCCGGGATACCCGGGACCTTCGTCTACGTGTGCGCGAGGGGGGATTTGAACCCCCACGCCCTTTCGGACACTGGCACCTGAAGCCAGCGCGTCTGCCGTTCCGCCACTCGCGCGCAACTTCTTCCACCTGGAATCAGGTCCGGCTCCCCGACCGCCATCCTCGTAAAAGCAGC
>NZ_JANPEO010000651.1:0-3532 GCF_031422975.1 Nocardioides sp.
GGAGACCGCGAAGCCGAGGATCTCGGTCCGTGGCCCGGCGGAGATGAAGGGCATCAGCAGGGCAAACACCGCGAAAGGAACCTCGATCACCATGCGCGGCGCGAGGTAGCCCGGGGGCACGCGGGAGTGGCCGATGACCACGAGGAGCGCGAGCACCTCGACCACGAATGCCGGCCACCAGGTGCGCGGCGTCGCGACCACGGCGAGCATGAAACACACCAGCGCCACCAGCTTGAGATGCGCGGGCGCGCGATGGATCGGACTATGGCCGTGGAAGTGCATCCGGTGACCGTGACCGGCACCCACGTCAGTCGCCCGATCCGGAGGTGTCGGGGCGCTCGTCGCGGCGACGCAGCATCCAGAACAGCCCGCCACCGATCAGCCCTACCAGAGCGACCCCCGCCACCCCGGCCAGTGCGCCACTCAGGCGCTCGCTGCCGACGCCCCTGGTCTGGTAGCCGGCCAGCGGACTGTCGGCGGTCGCCGAGTCCTCGGCGGCGTCCTCGAAGCCGGTCTGGCCTGCGACATACAGCAACCCGTCGGGGTGACTGCTGGCGTAGTAGCTCGCGACCCCGGCCACGAGCAGCGTGAGCAGGACTGCCGCGGCGAAGAACCGCCGGCGGGTCATCGGGTGGTCTCCGGGTCGGGCGCGGGGGTGCGGATCTCGAGCGTGGGTACGGCCAGCAGCGGGCGTGCGCCGTACACCAGGTCCGGTCGGGTGGCGATGACGCTGGCGACGACGAGTCCGGTGACGGCGGCCTCCCCGAGACCGATCAGGGTGTGCCAGCCGAGCATCGCGACCACGACCCTCGACAAGTCGACGGGAGCCTGCCCGCCGACCGAGAAGAGCAGCGTGAAGACCAGGGCGGCGGCCGGGACGCTGAGGAACGCGCCGACGGCGGCGGCGATCGGCACGGCTGTCGGGCGCGCCGCAAGCACGCGACGCATCAGCACGAAGGTCGTCCAGCCGACGGCCACGGTCACCAGACCCATCAGCGTGATGTTGGTGCCGAGTGCGGTGATCCCACCGTCGGCCATCATCAGCCCCTGCACGAGCAGCACGACCGAGAGGCACAGCACCGCCGACCACGGCCCGACCAGGACCGCCGCCAACGCACCACCCATGAGGTGGCCGCTGGTGCCGGCCCCGACCGGGAAGTTGATCATCTGGGCCGCGAACACGAACGTCGCGACGAGTCCCGCCATCGGTGCGGTGCGGTCGTCGAGCTCACGACGCGTGCCGCGTAGGGCCACCGCGATCCCGGCCGCGGCGATGAGGCCGGTCGCCAGCGAGGTCGGCGCGTCCAGGAAGCCGTCGGGCACGTGCATGTGGGTCGGTCTCGCTCTCGCCAGGATCGGGTGTCGTGCTTGGATGATGGCGGCCGGTCCTCCAGGGCCCGGCCATCCCTGACATCTTATTGCACATCGCTTGCAACAACCACCTGCCTTCAACGACGGGATCCGCCCTGTCCACCCGGGCAGGCCCTCGACCCAGGAGTTCTTCATGACCACACGCCTGAGCCCCGGTGACGTCGCCCCCGACTTCACCCTCACCAACGACGCGGGTGACGACGTGACGCTGTCCGAGCTGCGCGGGCGCAAGGTGATCGTGTACTTCTACCCGGCTGCGATGACTCCCGGCTGCACCAAGCAGGCGTGCGACTTCAGCGAGTCCCTCGACTCGCTCCAGGGTGCGGGTTACGAGGTGCTGGGCGTCTCCAAGGACAAGCCGGCCAAGCTTGCGAAGTTCCGTGAGCGCGACCACCTGACGATCGCGTTGCTCTGCGACGAGTCGCTCGAGGCGCACCGGGCCTTTGGCGCGTACGGCGAGAAGTCGCTCTACGGCAAGACGGTCCAGGGCGTCCTCCGCTCGACCTTCGTGATCGACGAGGCCGGCAGGATCGAGCTCGCGCAGTACAACGTCAAGGCCACCGGTCACGTCGCCAAGCTCCGCCGGGACCTCGGCCTCGGCTGAGAGGATCGGCACCACGCGCCCGTGGCCCAACGGCAGAGGCACACGGTTTAGGTCCGTGACAGTGTGAGTTCGAATCTCACCGGGCGCACCCGCTCGGCCCCGTCGCAACGGGGCTGAGCCGCCGGCGACTACGCCAGGGCGTCGGCGATCCGCGGGGCGAGTGCGCGCAGCGCGTGCCCCCGGTGCGAGATGCGGTCCTTCTCCACCGGGTCGAGCTCGGCGGAGGTGAGGTCGGCCCCGGCGTGCTCGTCAGCCACGAACACCGAGTCGTAGCCGAAGCCACCACTGCCCCGTGGCGCGTGGATGATCCGGCCGGGCATCCGGCCGTGCTCGACGAGCTCGCCACCGTCGGTGCCGACGAAGGCGACGGCGCACTCGAACCAGGCGTCGCGTCTCGCGTCTGGTACGTCGCCGAGCTGGGCCAGCAACAGCTCGTTGTTGCGCTCGTCGCTCTTGGGCGGCCCCGCCCAGCGAGCCGACAGCACGCCGGGCATCCCGTTGAGCGCGCTCACGCAGAGCCCGCTGTCGTCGGCGATCGTCGGCAGCCCGGTCGCCGCGAAACCCGCGCGCGCCTTGAGCAGGGCGTTGCCCTCGAACGTCGGCTGGTCCTCGACGGGCTCGGCGTAGTCGGCGACGCCGTCGAGACCGACGACCTGCACGCCGACCACGTGCTCGGCGAGGAGGCGCTGCATCTCGACGAGCTTCTTGGCGTTGCGCGAGGCAAGGAAGACCCGGGTCATCGCGCCAGCGCCTCCTGCTGGAGCCTGGTCAGGTCGGCGCAGCCCAGGGCCGCGAGGTCGAGCAGCGCGTCGAGCTCGGAGCGGTCGAAGGCAGCCCCCTCGGCCGTCCCCTGCACCTCGACGAACGAACCGGCGCCGGTCATCACGACGTTCATGTCGGTCTCGGCGCGCACGTCCTCCTCGTAGGGCAGGTCGAGGCGGGGCACGCCGTCGATGATGCCGACGCTGACCGCGGCCACCGATCCGGTCAGCGGCTCGCCGGTCAGCGCGCCGGTGGACCGCAGGTGCGCCACCGCGTCGGCGAGGGCGACGTACGCGCCCGTGACCGACGCGGTCCGGGTGCCGCCGTCGGCCTGGAGCACGTCGCAGTCGAGGACGATCGTGTTCTCGCCGAGTGCTTCGTAGTCGATGACCGCCCGCAACGACCGTCCGATCAGGCGCGAGATCTCGTGGGTACGACCGCCGATGCGGCCCTTGACCGACTCGCGGTCCGAGCGGGTGTTGGTCGAGGCGGGCAGCATCGCGTACTCGGCCGTGACCCAGCCCAGGCCCGAGCCCTTGCGCCACCGCGGCACGCCCTGTGAGGCGGAGGCGGCGCACAGCACCTTGGTGCCGCCGAACTCGATCAGCACGGACCCGGCCGCGTGGTCGAGCCAGTTGCGGGTGATCGTGATCGGGCGGAGCTCGTCGTCGGCGCGGCCGTCGGCACGTGGGGCGGGAGAAGTCATGGGCAAGACCCTAGACGCGCTCAGAGACGTGGCGGAGCCGGGTCCGGTCACCCCCGTGAGTTACCGGACCCGGCTCGAAGGCCCCGACC
>NZ_JANPEO010000652.1:0-6563 GCF_031422975.1 Nocardioides sp.
AGCGCGGCGGCGTACCGGCGTGGGGCAGAGGTTTGCGGGCTGAGCTCATCGACCCCCTAGCATGTGGATCGTTCACGCCCCCCTCATTGGGAGTTCTCCGTGCGTTTGAAGTTCCGGCCCGTCGACGCATCCTTCTACGACCTGTTCAGTGAGTCCGCCGCGCACCTGGTGGTGGGCGCCGAACTGCTGGCCGAGATGCTGGGCGAAGGTGGTGACCGCGAAGGCATCGCAAAGCGGATGCGCGAGGCCGAGCATGCCGCCGACGAGACCACCCACGCCATCGTCAAGCGTGTCAACAGCACCTTCGTCACGCCGTTCGACCGCGAGGACATCTATGCCCTCGCCTCGGGACTCGACGACGTGATGGACATGATGGACGAGGCCGTCGACCTCGTGCTGCTCTACGGCGTCACGACCCTGCCGGCCGAGACCTCCGAGCAGGTCGAGGTGCTGCAGCGGTGCGCCGAGCTGACCGCCGCCGCGATGCCGAGCCTCGCGACGATGAACAAGCTCGACGAGTACTGGATCGAGATCAACCGCCTCGAGAATGCCGGCGACCGCAGCTACCGCCGCATCCTCGCCAGCCTGTTCAACGGCGACTACAAGGCCATGGAGGTGATCAAGCTCAAGGACATCGTGGAGTCTCTCGAAGGCGCCATCGACGCCTTCGAGAAGGTCGCGAACATCCTGGAGCAGATCGCCGTCAAGGAGTCCTGACCGCAGATGGAAATCGCGATCATCATCGCGGTCGTCCTCGTGGCCCTGGTGTTCGACTACACCAACGGCTTCCACGACGCGGCCAACGCGATCGCCACCTCCGTCTCGACCGGCGCGCTCACCCCCAGGATCGCGCTCGCCATGGCCGCGGTCATGAACTTCGTCGGTGCCTTCCTCGGCCAGAAGGTCGCCCACACCGTCTCGGACACCATCGATCCCGGCATGGGCAGTCACGGCCTGGTGATCGTGATGGCCGGCCTCGTCGGCGCCATCGCCTGGAACCTCGCGACCTGGTACTACGGCCTCCCGTCGTCGTCCTCGCACGCCCTCATCGGCGGCCTGGTCGGTGCCGCCCTCGCGGCCGGTGCGACCGCGCACTGGGACGTCGTGATCGAGAAGGTCGTGCTGCCGATGCTGATCTCGCCGCTCGTGGCGTTCAGCCTGGGCTTCGCGGTGATGCTCGCCATCATGTGGATCTTCCGCAACGCCAACCCGTCGAAGGCCAACCGCGGGTTCAAGATCGCGCAGACGGTCTCCGCGGGCGCCATGGCGCTCGGACACGGTCTCCAGGATGCGCAGAAGACCATGGGCGTCATCTTCTTGGCCCTGCTGACGGGCGGGTACGTCGTCGAGTCCGACGGTCTGCCCCTGTGGGTGATCGTCGCGGCCGCTACCGCGATCTCGCTCGGCACCTGGTCCGGCGGCTGGCGCATCATGCGCACCCTGGGCCGGCGGATCATCCACCTCGACCCGCCCCGCGGCTTCGCGGCCGAGTCGGTCGCCGCCTCCGTCCTCTACACCACCGCCTACGTCTTCGAGGCCCCGATCTCCACGACCCACACCATCACCTCCGCGGTCATGGGCGTCGGCGCCACCAAGCGCCTTTCCGCCGTCCGCTGGGGGGTCGCGAAGTCGATCCTGATCGCGTGGGTGCTCACCTTCCCCGCCGCCGGCCTCGCCGCCGCGGCCACGTACTGGGTCGCTGCCCTCTTCCTCCCCTGACGCCCCGCCGCCTTCCTCTGGCCCTGGCTCTGGAGATATCCATGGGCGCGATGGTTCGATTTCGGCTCGATCTCGCGCCATCCCTCCCATGGATATCTCGCCACTGGGGGTCTGCTGCGCCGATCAGGCCGCGGTACGGCGCCAGCTGAGCGCGACACGCCGCTGGGCCTCGGTCAGCGCGCGACGACGAGCCACCGTGGAGGTGTCGATCCACCACGAGGGCTGCTGGATCGTCCAGAGTCGTTCGCTGACGGGCAGGCGTGCCGCTCTGGCGTAGGCGTCGTGGAGGCGCTGGACGAACTCCGCCGGGGCGAGACGGTCGGCGGCGATCATCGTGACCGGGTCGAGTCCGATTCGCCGTACGCCGCCCTCCCGACCCACGTCCTGCGCCCTCTGCGCTCGCAGGAGGTGGACGTCGCCCTGGTACTCGCCACACACCCCACTCGTCGGATCAAACAGGTCCGGCGTCGCAACGTGCCTGCCATAGCGATCGAAGACCGGGACGTTGAACAACGGCGGCGGACAGCCGGCCGTGACGACCCAATGGTGGAACATCTCGGGCTCCATCGGTGACCAGGCGTTCTCGGTGAGGAAGGCAAGCGCCGCCCGCACCGTCCCCACGCCGGTCTTCGCGTTGAGCTCTCGATGGGTGAAGTCGATCAGCTCATCGATGGCCACCAGGTCGCTGTAGGCCGCCATCGCGAAGATCTTGGCCGCCTCGAGTGCTGTCCTGGCTCGGCGCATCTCAAAGGTGACACTCCGCACCGGGATTGTGAGCCGCAGTCCGTCGCTGCGCATCAGGTGGTGCGGGGGAACACCTGCATTGCTGACCAGGAACCCCGCCTGCTCCGCCATCGGATGGTTCTGCCCGACCGCCAGGGGCACCGGCGCCCGGGTGACGCCGTCGCTGCCGAGGCCGTTGAACCAGATCCCGCCGAGCCAGCTCAGCCCAGCCCAGCCCGTCACGCCACCCCAGGCGTGGAGCAGGGCCGCTGCCTCCACGATGCGTTGCTGCACTGAGGAACCGTCCACGCCTGCGGGGACGTACAGGGCACAGCTCGACCGCCGCCAGTCCCTGCCTCGGGCAAAGCCGCGAGTTGGCCCGTCGACGCCTCGAGGATCCACCGGCACCGGCCACACGAGCCCCGGTCGCACGCCCTCCCGAGGCCCCACCCCGCGTGCCGGGCGCGCTCCTGCGCCGTACTCGATCTCTGACATCTGGCGAGGATGCGCGAAGCAGCTCGCCAGCCGCTCCCGCTATCCACAGGCAGCGGTGCAGGCGGGGCCACCGAGCATCGTCCACACCCACTCGGGGCCCGACCGACCCGCTATTGCCCGATATCCATGGGCGGGATGGCGCAGAAGGGGCCACTTTCGGCGCCATCCCGCCCATGGATATCGGGCCGGCGGGCGCTCACCCCTCAGCCCAAGCGGCCGGCGAGGTACGCCTCGGTGTCGGAGTTGGCGGGGTTGGCGAACATCTTCTCGGTGGTGCTGAACTCCACCAGGTGACCGGGCTGACCGGCGGCCCTCAGGTTGAAGAACCCGGTCTCGTCGGAGACCCGCGCCGCCTGCTGCAGGTCGTGGGTCACGATCACGATCGTGTAGTTGCTCTTCAGCTCGTGGATCAGGTCCTCGATGGCGGAGGTGGAGATCGGGTCGAGGGAGGAGCACGGCTCGTCCATCAGCAGCACCTGCGGCTCGACGGCGATCGCCCGCGCGATGCACAGACGCTGCTGCTGGCCACCGGAGAGACCCAGGCCCGGCCGCCCGAGGCGGTCCTTCACCTCGTTCCAGAGGTTGGCGCCCCGGAGCGATCTCTCGACGATCTCGTCGGCGACGTCCTTCGCCAACTGCTGGGAGTTGAGGCGGTGCCCCGCCAGCACGTTGTCGTAGACCGACATCGTCGGGAACGGGTTGGGGCGCTGGAAGACCATGCCGATCCTGCGGCGTACGGCGACGGGGTCGACGTCGTCGCCGTACAGCGACTGTCCGTCCACCATCACCGAGCCCTCGACGTGCGCGCCTGGGATCACCTCGTGCATCCGGTTCAGCGAGCGCAGGAAGGTCGACTTGCCGCAGCCGGACGGGCCGATGAACGCGGTGACGGAGTTCGCCCTGATGGTCACGGTGACGTCCTCGACGGCGAGGAAGTCTGCGTAGTAGAGGCAGAGCTCAGAGACGTCGATGCTCGTGGCCATGACCCCCATCATCCGGTATGCCGAGCCCGAGCCAAGCCAGGGTGACCTACCCGAAGCGACCCGAGATGTAGTCCTCGGTGCGCTGGTCCCCGGGGTTGGAGAAGATCTTCGTGGTCAGGTCGAACTCCACCAGGAGTCCGGTCCGGTTGCCGGTCGTCTCGTCGGGGCGGGCCGTGAAGAACGCCGTCCGGTCCGAGACCCGGGCGGCCTGCTGCATGTTGTGCGTGACGACGACGATCGTGTAGTCCTCGCGCAGCTCGACCATGAGGTCCTCGACCCGTGCGGTCGCGATCGGGTCGAGCGAGGCGCACGGCTCGTCCATCAAGATCACGTCGGGACGGGTGGCGATCGTGCGAGCGATGCACAGGCGCTGCTGCTGACCGCCCGAGAGACCGAAGGCCGATTGCTTGAGCTTGTCCTTGACCTCGTCCCACAGGGCGGCGCTGCGCAGCGCCCCCTCGACGAGGGCGTCCATGTCGTCGACCTTCATGCCGGTGACCCGGGGGCCGTAGGCGATGTTGTCGTAGATCGACTTCGGAAACGGGTTCGGCTTCTGGAAGACCATGCCGATGTGCGTGCGTACGGCGATCGGGTCGACGCCCTTCGCATAGATGTCCTGGTCGTGGTAGAGCACCTTGCCCTCGACCCGAGCACCGGCGACGAGGTCGTTCATCCGGTTCAGGCAGCGCAACACCGTCGACTTGCCGCAGCCCGACGGCCCGATCATCGCCGTGATCTCGTGGCGCCCATAGGCCAGGTTGACGTCGTGCACCGCGTGGAAGTCGCCGTAGAAGACGTTGAGGTCACGAGCCTCCATCACCGGCGTCTCAGGGACCGCCGTCAGCGGTCGGTCGGCGGAGCTGTGAACATCAGCAAGGGATCCCATGTGGGCATTGTTCATGGAGGTGTCACCGGTTGTCGCGGTGGCAGGCGGCTTGGCCATGGAGGTTGTCTTCCTCACCAGGATCGCTGGAACTTGTTGCGGATGTAGATGGCAAGTGCGTTGAGGCCGAGGATCATGACGAGCAGCACGATGATGGCGGCCGAGGCGGCCTGCTGGAGTTCCTCGCGCGATTGCGACGTCAGTGAGTAGATCTGCATCGGCAGCGCCGTGATCGCGCTCATCATTCCCTGAGGATCGAACAGCACCGACCCGGCCAGACCCACGACGACGAGCGGAGCGGCCTCGCCGATCGCTCGCGAGAGGCCGAGGATGGTGCCGGTCGCGATGCCCGGTACGGCGGCCGGCAGCGTCTGTCGCCACGTCGTCTGCCACACCGTGGCACCGAGGGCAAGAGAGCCCTGACGGATGTCGCGGGGCACGGCGCGGACGGCCTCGCGGGTGGTGATGATGATGACCGGCAAGATGAGCAGGGCCAGCGCGAGTGCACCACCGAGAACGATGCCGGCGTCCTGGAAGCCGATCAGCGCCATCACCGCGACGGCCAGCAGGCCGTAGACGATGGACGGCACGGCCGCGAGGTTCTGCAGGTTGACCTCGACGAACCTGTTGAGTGCGCGGTCCGGATTCGCGAACTCCTCGAGGTAGAGGGCAGCGGCGATGCCGAGCGGCACGGCGAACAAGGCCGTGAACACCATCAGCCAGAGGCTGCCCAGGATGCCGGCACGAAAGCCTGCGGTCTCGGGCCGCACGATGGAGGTGTAGTTGGTGATCAGCTCGGAGTCGAAACGCGTGGCGCCCTTGATGGCGGTGCTGATGATCAGCGCCAGCAGGACCATGACGCCGAAGAACAGGGAGAACCAGAGCAGCCCGAGGAAGATCAACGACCCCGTGGTGCGGTCCTTGCTCCTGCCAGTGGCGAGCTGCAGGGTGATCTCGCGTGAGGTGGTGGCGGCGATGCTCATCAGTAGGCCTGCCTGAAGCGTCGGACGATGCTGATGCTGATGATGTTGAGCACCAAGGTGATGAGGAAGAGCAGCATCCCCACGGCGAAGAGATTGTTGTAGGACGTCGACCCCACCGGGTTCTCGCCGCCGGCGGTCTGTGCCATGAAGCCGGTCATGGTCTGCATTCCCTCGCGAGGGTCCAGGCTGAAGTTCTTCTGCGCGCCCGCGGCCAGCGCCACGATCATCGTCTCGCCGATCGCGCGGGACATGCCCAGGACGATGGCGGCGGCGACGCCGGAGATGGCGGCAGGGAGTACGACGCGCAGCGTGGTCTGCATCCGGTTCGCGCCCATCGCGAGCGAGCCCTGGCGCAACGCCATCGGCACCGCGGTGAACGAGTCCTCGGCGAGCGAGGCAATGGTCGGGATGATCATCACCCCGAGGACGAGGCCGGCAGCCAGTGCGTTGGTGAAGCCGACCTCGAGACCGAGCAGGCCCTGCAGCACGTTGGGCGTGACGAAGGAGAGAGCGAAGAAGCCATAGACGACCGACGGGACACCGGCGAGCAGTTCCACGGTGGGCTTGAGGATCTTGCGGGCCCGCCGCGAGGCGTACTCGGACAGGTACATCGCCGCGCCGAGACCCAGGGGCACGGCGACGACGAGGGCGATGGCGGTGACCATCAGCGTCCCCGAGACGAGTGGCAGGACGCCGAACTCGCTGCCGTTGCTGAAGAAGTCGCCCAACGGCACGTCTGCGAAGAAGGCGATGACGGGACGGATCAGAGCCGCGATG
>NZ_JANPEO010000653.1:0-3188 GCF_031422975.1 Nocardioides sp.
ATCTGGATGGCGTGCCGCACCGACCCCGATCTGCCCCGGCACAGGGGACTGTCGATGATCCTGGTCCCGGCGAACGCCCCAGGCTTCTCCTACACACCGGTGCACACGGTCGCCGGGGTGCACACCAGCGCCACCTACTACGAGGACGTGCGCGTCCCGGTGGGCAACCTGGTCGGCGAGCTGAACGGCGGATGGTCGCTGATGACCAACCAGCTCAACCACGAGCGCGTGGCCCTGACGTCGGCCGCGCCGCTCACGCACTCGCTCGCGCAGGTCGTGGCGTGGGCCAAGGAGACCAAGGACTCCGACGGAGAGCGGATCATCGACCGCGAGTGGGTGCAGGTGCTGCTGGGCCGTGTCCATGCCCGCGTCGAGATGCTCAAGCTCCTCAACTGGAACATCGCGTCCTCCGCCGACGACCTCTCCCCCGCCGTCGCCAGCGCGACGAAGGTCTACGGCTCCGAGCTGGCCACCGAGGCCTACCGGTCCCTGATGGAGGTCGTCGGGCCGCACGCCGTGGTCGCCGCCGACTCCCCGGGCGCGGTGATCGCGGGACGGCTCGAGCGCTTCCACCGCTCCTCGCTGGTGATGACGTTCGGTGGCGGCACCAACGAGATCCAGCGCGACATCATCGGCTACGTCGGCCTCGGTCTGCCGGCAGCGAAGAGGTAACGACATGGACTTCGACTTCTCCCCCGAAGCGGACGAGGCAGCCGCCCTGGCCGCCCGGATCCTCACTGACCGGGCCACGCCGGAGCGGCTGCGTGCTGTGGAGGCCGGCGGCGACCGCTTCGACCACGACCTGTGGGGCGACCTTGCCGACGCCGGGCTGCTCGGGCTCGCGGTTCCGGAGGCGTACGGCGGCGCCGGACTCGGCCTCGTCGAGCTCTGCCGCGTCATCGTCGAGGTCGGGCGCACCGTCGCCCCGGTCCCGGTCGCGACCCACGCTGCCTGCGCCCTGGCCCTCGCCGAGCTCGGCACCGACGACCAGCGCCGCCTCTGGTTGCCCGGGGCCGTGTCGGGCGAGCGAGTGCTGGCTGCTGCTGTCGCAGAGGACCTGGTCGCTCTCCCCGGGCGTCCGCTCACGACGGCGCGGAGGACCGACGATGGGTGGGTGCTCAGCGGCACCAAGACCCTGGTCCGAGCCGGACTGGGTGCCGACCTGCTGCTCGTCACCGCCAGCACCCCCGACGGGGTGGGCGTGTTCCTGGTCGAGGGGGACGCGCCGGGAGTCACGACTCACGCCCAGCGCACCACCGACGGCGACCGGGCCGCGCGGGTCGAGCTGATCGACGTGGTGGTCGCACCCGAGGCGCGCGTGCCGGTCGAGGGCGCCGCATCCCGGCTCGGACATCTGCTCACCGTCACCGCCTGCGCCGAGCAGCTCGGCGTCACCGAGGGGGCACTGGCGCTCACGGCGGCGTACGCCGGGACGCGCGAGCAGTTCGGGCGGCCGATCGGCACCTTCCAGGCGGTCTCGCAACGCCTCGCCGACGGCTACATCGACACTCTCGGCCAGCGGCTCACCCTCTGGCAGGCCGCCTGGCGGCTGGGCGAGGGGCTGCCCGCGGAGACGGAGCTGGCCACCGCCACGCTCTTCGCAGCCGACGCCGGCCACCGGGTCGCGCACACGACCGTCCACGTCCACGGCGGCGTCGGCATCGACCTCGACGGCGAGGCCCACCGCTACTTCACGGCCGCGAAGCGGTGGGAGTTCGCCTACGGCGGCACGACCCAGCAGGCGCTGGTGATCGGCAGGGCACTGGCGGCCGAGCCGGCCTGATCCGAGGCTCGCTCAGCGCAGCAGCTTCGCCACGCCGTTGGTCAGCCTCACGTTGTAGAACCCGGAGTTGGCGTCGGTGTACCAGACGCTCCCGCGTCGCGGATCCCAGGCAGGCGCGGACATGGCGTAGGAGCCGGCGACGTCGGGGAACGTGGGGCGGGAGCCCGGGCGCACCGGCCGGTTGTAGTAGGCCACCTCGCGCGGGTGCTCCACGTCGCTGATGTCGAAGAGCCGCAGCCCGGACACGATCATCGAGCAGCCGGCGATTCTCGGGTCGGTGCGCTTGGGCACCGAGCAGTAGTGGCCGGCATAGCCCTGCGCCGCGAAGTTGGCGCCGGGGTCCTCGTACTGCTCACCACCGTGCACGTCGGCCTGGTGCACCTCGAGCCGCAGGTGGGAGACCACGAACGGGTGTCGCGGGTCGTCCACGTTGATGATCCGGCCCGCGCCGACCGGCGCGTTGGGCAGGTCGGTGATGCCCTTGAGGGAGAACAGGTCGGCGAACTCGTCCATCTCCAGCACGTAGTCGTGACCGTCCTGCGTGAACGGGTCGGCCGACTGCGGGATGGAGGCCTGCGGCCAGGTCAGCCTGGAGAGCACCGTCGGCATCGCACCCGGCACCCGGTCGTGCACCTTGCTCACGTCGAGGATGTCCAGTCCCGTGCCGCCCATCAGGTCCAGACCGCCCAGGTCGGGCTGGCCGATGTTGGCGGCATACATGGTGTCGCCGTCGGCGGAGAAGCGCAGCCCGTGGTAGTTCGCGCCGGGCTGGATCATGACCGGCAGCGGTCGCCGCGGGTCGGCGAGGTCGATCGCGACGAGGGTGCCGGACGTGCTCGCGGTCCAGTAGGTCATCCCGTCGGGCGCGAACCCGCTCTCGTGCCCGAGGAGGCCGCTCGGGGTGCTGGACAGCAGCCTCGGATGCCGGCAGTCGGTCTTCACGTCATAGACGTCGAGGACTCCGGGGTACGTCGCGGCGGTCCCCAGCGTCGCCGCGAGCAGTCCGCGCCTCGCGTTGAGCAGCAACGACTCGTGCGGGCTCTGCATCGCGGGCGTGGTGAGAGTCGCGGTCTGCCGCGGGTTGCGCGGGTCGTCCATCGCCAGCACGACCACACCGAGGCCCGAGCTCACGTTGTAGGCAACATCACGCGGGAAGACCAGCGTGCTGTCGTAGAACGCGCAGGTGTGTCGCCGTGCGTCGACGAAGCGGTGCACCTTGAACCCACCGGCGTTGCCGAGGTGGGCGAGCGCCCGGGCGTTGCAGCGGTAGCCCCCGTCGACCCGCCCGGACTTGTAGTCCCGCGCGGGCACCCGGCCCTGGTTGTCGGTCGCGGGACGTGAGCCGTTGCCCCCGTCTGCGCGCGGCACCGGCTGCGGCTCCCGGCCCCCTTGGGCCGGGCCCGTG
>NZ_JANPEO010000654.1:0-11421 GCF_031422975.1 Nocardioides sp.
GACGAGCTCGTCAACCGCTTCATCGGCAACCTCGCCGGCGTCTCGTCCCAGCTCGCAGGTGAGCGGACCGAGCTGAGAAGGGTGCTGGCCGCCCTGGCCCGGGTGCTCGGCACGGTGCGTGGCTTCGTCCAGGAGAACCGCGGCAAGCTGGCCCGGGACATCGAGCTGCTGGGCTCGATCCTCGGCACCGTCGAGAAGGAGAAGGACGCGCTCGCACTGGTCGCCCAGAAGGGTCCCCTCGCGATGGGCAACCTGGCGCTCGCCTTCGACCCCGTCACCGGGACGTTCGGCTCTCGCGTCAACGCCGCCCCCGCCCTGGAGGACCCGGCCCGGTTCCTGTGCGAGACGCTCAAGAACAACGCTGCCATCGACCAGCCCGGCCAGGTCTGCCAGCTCCTCACCGACGTGCTCGGCCCGGACCTGGGCACGGCGACCGCCGGGGGTGGCAGGAACGGGAGGCAGGCCGCCGGGGCGAGAAGCCAGCCGCTCGCCCCCGTCGGCGACATCGGCGCCGTCATCGGGGGTGGTCAGCGATGACGGCGCCCAGCGTCGGCAGGCTCGTGGTCCTACTGGTGGCCCTGCTCGTGCTCGCCACCGGCTGCAAGTTCGACGGTGCCTACGACCTGCCCCTGCCCGGTGGACGCAACACGGTCGCGAAGGAGGACGGCTACGAAGTCACTGCCGACTTCACCGACGTGCTCAACGTCGTGCCCCGGACCCCGGTGATGGTCGACGACGTGCCGGTCGGGCAGGTGCTGGAGGTCGATCGGGTCGGCTGGCACGCCACGGTGACACTGCGGATCCGCAAGGACGTCGAGCTCCCGGGCAGCGTGATCGCCGAGGTGCGTCAGACGAGCCTGCTCGGCGAGAAGTACATCGCGCTCGTGGAGCGCCCCGGCGACCGTGCGGTCACGGCTGACACGTCGGACCGGCTCGCGGAGGGCGACCACATCCCTCTCGACCAGACGGGCCGCAACCCCGAGGTCGAGGAGGTGCTGGGCGCGCTGTCGTTCCTGCTCAGCGGCGGCGGAGTGGCCCAGATCAAGACGATCAGCCAGGAGCTCAACGCGATGATGAACGGTCGCTCCGACGAGCTGAGGGACGTCCTCGGCCAGGTCGAGTCGCTGGTCACCGCCCTCAACACGCAGAAGGGCGACCTGATCACGGCCTTCGACTCGGTCAACGAGCTGAGCAAGACCCTGGTCGGCGAGAAGCAGGTCATCGCCGAGGCGCTCGACTCGATGGGTCCCGCACTCGACGTCCTCAACGAGCAGCACGACGCGCTGGTGCGGATGCTCACCGAGCTGGACGACCTCGGCGTCGTGGGCACCCGCGTCATCAACGCCACCAAGGACAACCTGATCTCCCAGTTGCGCCATCTCGAGCCCGTGCTGCGCAAGCTGGCCGACGCGGACAACAACCTCGTGCCCGGACTGGTCTCGCTCGCCAGCTACCCGTTCCCGCTCGAGGCTGCGGACGTGATCAAGGGCGACTACGCCAATGTGGCGTTCCTGATGCAGATCAAGCTCACCCCGGTCTCGCAGGGCGGGTTGATCCCGTCCACGCTGCCGGACCTCCAGCAGCTGTGTCTCACCACCCCGCTGGCCCCGGTCTGCACCCAGCCCGACGCGGCTGTGGGCCAGCTGTGCGCCAGCGCTCCCGGCCTGCCGTTGTGTCGCCCGGCCACGTTGGCGCGGGTGCCGGCTGCCCTGAAGAAGTCGGCACCGAGGAGCGTCCGGTGACCCGCGGCGTACACATCCGGCTGATCGCCTTCATCGTCACCAGCGCGATCGGGATCCTCTACGTCTCCAGCAGCTACCTCGGCCTCGTGGACCGCGTCCTCGGCAGGGGCATCGAGGCCCACGTCACCCTGCCGACCTCCGGTGGCCTGTTCGTCGGCTCGGAGGTCACCTATCGCGGCGTCAAGATCGGCAAGGTCTCCGACATGACCGTCACCGGCGCGGGGCTCAACGTCGACCTGGCGCTGGCCGACGACACCCAGCTGCCCGTCAACTCGCTGGTGTACGTCCACAACCTCTCGGCCGTGGGTGAGCAGTACCTCGACTTCGAGCCGCCCGCCGCGAACGGGCCGTTCGTCTCCGACGGGGACCGGCTCACCGGCGACGCCGGGTCGCTGCCGATCGGCGAGGACGTCCTGCTGCGGCACCTGAGCGCGCTGATCGGGTCGGTCGACAAGCAGGACCTCGGCATCGTCGTCGACGAGCTCGGCGACATGTTCGGCGACAACGCCACACCGTTGCGCGCGCTCGTCGACAACGGGCAGGCGTTCGTCCTCGAGGCCCGGGCCAACCAGGACGCCACGATCCGGCTGCTCGACGCGGCTCAGCCGGTGCTGGAGACCCAGGCGGCCAACAAGGAGAACATCCGATCGTTCGCCCGGGACCTGTCTCTGCTCACCGGCACGCTGGCTGCCTCCGACCCAGAGGTCCGGACCGTGCTGACGCAGGCGCCGGGTGCGGCCACCGAGGTGCAGGCCCTGGTCGAGGACCTGCGCGTGGTGCTGCCCGAGTTCCTGGTCAACACCATCGAGGTGACGCGGGTGCTGGCCGAGCGTCGTGACGGCCTCGAGCAGCTGCTCGTCACCTTCCCCCGACTGCTGGCCGCGGGTCCGTCGGCACTGGCGGACCTCGGCGGACAGAAGTACGGTCGGGTCAACTTGAACCTCAACCAGGACCCGCCACCGTGCACCGACGGCTATCTGCCGGTCTCGCAACGGCGCTCACCCAATGAGACATCCTTCGTGGAGTTCTTCCCCGCGGAGTGTCGCAGCGGCGCGCCTGTCAATATGCGTGGCATGAAGTACGCACCGCCGCCCAGCACCATCGACGCCATCACCGGAGCCGACCGATGAATCTCCGGCGCTTCAACCTCCTGCTGCTGCTCCTCGGGGTCGTCCTCGGTGCTGCGCTGGCGCTGCTGCTCACCCGGGGCAGCGAGGCGCTACCCGGCACGACCGAGGCGGAGCAGCGCGGTCAGCAGTACGTCGACGTGAGCCGGGCCGCCACCGCAGAGGTGCAGGCCTTCCTCGGCATCGACCACGAGAACGTCGACGCGCAGGCCCGGACCGTCCTCGACGGCGCCACCGGGGACTTCAAGCAGCAGTACGCCGACGAGCTCGACAGCCTCAAGAAGTCCGCCGAGGACCAGCAGTCCACGGCGGTCGCGACCGTGCTCGAGGTCGGGATCAGCGACATCGACTCGACCACGGCGAAGGTCTTCGTGGCCGCCAACACCGAGGTCACCAGCAAGTCCACCGACGGCCGGGCCCGCATCGTGCCGTGGCGGATCCAGCTCGACATGGTCCGAGAGGGTGGCCGCTGGCTCACCTCCGGCCTGCAGTTCGTGGGATGAGCGAGATGACGACACCCACGACCCCCGGCGGCGACGAACGCACCTGCCCGTTCTGCGCCGAGACGATCAAGGCCGCGGCGATCAAGTGCCGCTACTGCCACTCGGAGCTCACTCCCCAGGTCGAGGATGGAGTCGAGGATGGGGTCGACGATGAGGTCGAGGATGAGGTCGTCGCGGAGAGGCCCGAGCCTCGGACCCGACCCGGTGGGGCGCTGGGCAGTGCGTGGCTGGCCACCCTGCTGACCGCCGTGGTGGTCGGGCTGGTCGTCCTCACCGGCTTCAAGGTCTACGACGCCGCCAACCCGGCGCAGGGCGTGGCCCCCGGGAGCGGCCAGATCACCGACGAGGACGCGCGGACTGGGCTGCTGGTCGCGGCCGCCGACCTGAGCCAGCGGGTGCTGACCTATCACCACGACTCGTTCGACCAGGATCTCGAGGTGGCGGCCGCGCGGTTGACGCCTGAGTTCCGCGAGGAGTACGACTCGGCCATGGAGCAGGTCCGGGCCAACACCCGCAAGAACAAGATCTCCCAGGAGGCGACAGCCGTCTCCTCGGCGATCATCGAGGCGTCGCTCGACGAGGCCCAGGTGCTGGTCTTCATCAATCAGGAGACGTCGTCGGCGAGGACCAGGGCCAACCAGCTCGTGCGCAACCGACTCGTCGTCGACCTGGTGCGGGTGGACGGAGACTGGGCGATAGCGGGAGTCAACGCCCTCGGCTAAGGTAGAACGTGTTCTAACAATGAGGAGATGGTCGTGCCGCAGGTTGATCTGCTCGTCGTCGGCGCGGGCCCGACGGGTCTCTACTCGGCCTACTACGCCGGCTTCCGCGGCCTGAGCGTCGCCGTCGTCGACTCACTGCCCGAGCTCGGCGGCCAGATCACCGCGATGTATCCCGAGAAGGCGATCCTCGACGTCGCCGGCTTCCCGACCATCAAGGGCCGCGACCTCGTGGCCGGGCTGGTGGCCCAGGCCGACACCGCCAAGCCTGACTACTACCTCGACCGCACTGCCATGACGCTCACGCACGAGAGCGATCGCGTCGTGATCGGGCTCGACGACGGCACCCAGATCGCTGCCGGCGCGGTGCTGATCACCGCGGGCATCGGCAAGTTCAGCCCCAGGGCGCTGCCCGCCGGCGAGGGTTGGGTGGGCCGCGGGCTGGAGTTCTTCGTGCCCAGCTTCGCGCCGTACCACGGCAAGGACGTCGTCATCGTCGGCGGCGGCGACAGCGCCTTCGACTGGGCTCAGCACCTCGAGCCGATGGCCAGGTCGGTCACGCTGGTGCACCGTCGCGACGCCTTCCGGGCCCACGAGCGCACGGTATCGGCGGTCAGGGACTCCTCCGTCGAGATCATCACCAAGGCCCAGGTCACCGCGCTCAGGGGAGACACCGGGGTCGAGGAGGTCGAGATCGTCGTCGACGGCCAGGAGCCGATCGTCCGGCCCGCGCAGGCGGTCGTCGCCGCGCTCGGCTTCATCGCCGACCTCGGCGCCCTCCAGACCTGGGGGATCGCCACCGACAAGCGGCACGTGGTCGTCGACTCCGCGATGCGGACCAATCTCGCGCGGGTCTTCGCCGCCGGCGACATCACCGAGTATCCCGGCAAGGTCCGTCTGATCGCCGTCGGTTTCGGCGAGGCCGCGACCGCGGTCAACAACGCCGCCGTGGTGATCGATCCGTCCGCCCATGTGTTCCCCGGTCACTCCAGCGAGGGATAGGAGCCCCATCATGAAGATCTCGGTCGACTTCGACCTCTGTGAGTCCAACGCCATGTGCGAGGCGTTGGCGCCCGACGTGTTCGAGCTGGACGACGACGACTACCTCGTCGTCAAGGTGGCGGACATCGGTCCCGAGCATCTCGACGCCGTCCGCCGCGCGGTGGCCGCCTGCCCGCGCGCGGCCATCTCCTTGTCCGGGTCACCGCAGGCAGCGGGCACCGAAGAGTGAGTCTCGACGGAAGGGTCGCCGTCGTCACCGGCGCCGGCGCCGGTCTCGGTCGCGCCGAGGCGCTGGCCCTCGCCGACCAGGGCGCCCGGGTCGGCCTCAACGACCTGCCCGGTGCCGCCGACGAGGCCGCCGAGGAGATCCGGGCCCGCGGTGGCGAGGTCCGGATCGTCACCGGCGACGTGGGGGAGCGGAGCACGGCCGACGCGATGCTCGCCACGGCGCTCGAGGAGTTCGGCTCGCTCGACATCGTGGTCAACAACGCGGGCATCACCCGCGACAAGATGCTCTTCAACCTCAGTGACGAGGAGTGGGACCTGGTTCTCAAGGTGCACCTGCGCGGCCACTTCCTCCTCACCCGCAACGCCGCTGCCCACTGGCGTGGACTGTCCAAGGAGGCCGACGGGCAGGTCTACGGCCGCATCGTCAACACCGCATCCGAGGCGTTCCTCGCCGGGTCGCCGGGACAGGCCAACTACGCCGCGGCCAAGGCCGGCATCGCCGCCCTCACGCTGTCGGCGGCGCGTGGGCTGAGCCGCATTGGCGTCACCGCCAACGTGATCTGCCCGCGTGCCCGCACCGCCATGACCGAGGCCGTCTTCGGTGAGGACGAGTCCGGCCTCGCCGTTGATCCGTACTCACCCGACCACGTCGCCCCCTTCGTCGCCTACCTCGCGTCTCCGGCCGCCGAGCGCATCACCGGGCAGGTCTTCGTCGTGTACGGCGGCATGGTCGCGCTCCTCGCGGCGCCGATCGTCGAGCGGCGCTTCGACACGTCCGCCGCGGCCTGGACGCAGGCGGACCTCGACACCCAGATCGGCGGCTTCTTCGCCGACCGGGACCCCGCCGTCGGCTTCGCCGCCGATTCCGTCATGCAGTTGAAGATCTGAGTCCTGAGGAGAGCTGATGAGTCGTCTGGCCGGCAAGGTCGCCATCGTCACCGGTGGAGCGCAGGGGCAGGGGGAGGCGATCGTGCGCGCCTTCGTCGCCGAGGGCGCGTCCGTCGCGATCGCCGACATCAACGAGGCCGGTGGCCAGGCGCTGGCCGACGAGCTCGGGGAGAAGGCCCACTTCACCAGGCACGACGTCTCCGAGCCGGCGTCGTGGGAGTCGCTGGTGGCCGACACCAACGAACGCTTCGGTCCGATCAACGTGCTCGCCAACAACGCCGGGATCCTGCGCTTCGGTGATGTCGACAAGATGCCGCTCGCGGAGGCCCAGCTCGTGTGGGCGGTCAACCAGCAGGGCTGCTTCCTGGGCATGCAGGCGGTCACGCCCACGATGAAGCGCAACGGCGGCGGCTCGATCATCAACGCCTCGTCCGTCGAGGGCCTCGGTGGCATGGGCTCGCTGGTGGCCTACTGCGGCTCCAAGTGGGCCATCCGCGGGATGACCAAGGCCGCCAGCCACGAGCTCGCGCGACGCAACATCCGGGTGAACTCGGTGCACCCGGGGATGATCGACACCCCGATGACCCGAGAGCACGGCGGCGCTGCCGCGATGGAGTACGGCGCCTCCAAGGTCCCGATGCGCCGGGTCGGGACCACCGCGGACATCGCGCCGACGTACGTCTTCCTCGCCAGCGACGAGAGCAGCTACATCACCGGCGCCGAGATCGCAGTCGACGGCGGCGTGACTGCGACTCACGCGTTCGGCGGCTGAGTCCGAGCCCGGTCAGCGCAGAATGAGGCGGACCGCGCGCTCCATGTGAGCCGCTGTCTCCTCGGCGGTGCTGCGACCGGTCACCCACGCCACGAGCGCGGACAGCCAGACGTCACCGATGACGCGGGCGATGGCGATGTCGTCGTCGCTGACCTCGTCGATGCCCGGGTGCATGGCCCGGGTGAGCATGCGGGTCAGCAGCATGCCGACGGCGTGGATCTCCTGGGCGGCCGACTTGTCGGCGAACATGAACGCGCGCGTGAGCGCGTCGGTCAGGTGCGGGTCGCCCTGCAGGCCACGGGTGGTCCTCCGCAGCACCGTGATCACGCGGTCCGCCGAGGTGTCGCCCGAGATCGCCCGGGTCGCGAGCACCTTCTCGGCGCGCTCGAACTCGCGCGCGAGGGCGGTGACGAGCAGGTGGATCTTGGAGGGGAAGTAGCGGTACAGCGTGCCCAGGGCCACGTCGGCCTGCTCGGCCACGGCGCGCATCTGGACGGCGTCGAAGCCACCTTGGGAGGCGAGCGCGATCGTCGCGTCGAGAATGCGCTCTCGCCGCTCCCGCTGCGCGCTCGAGCCGAGCTCCTCGCTCGTCAGCGCGTTGGTGCTGCTCACCCTTGCCTCCGGCTCCCTGTGATCGTTCCTGGTCGTGTGACACGGTCCTGTGACACGGGGCACAGGGGAGGCTGGAACAGCCCCCCGTTCGGCCCAGTTGAACACCGCGAGAAGGTTATCAACGCGTGCGACATAATAGGAACACGTTTCACTTCGAGAAAGGTCGCGGCGCGTGCGCATTGCACTGCTGTCCTACCGCAGCAAGCCTCATTGCGGCGGCCAGGGAATCTACATCCGGCACCTCAGTCGCGAACTCGTCAACCTGGGTCACGAGGTCGAGGTGTTCTCCGGACAGCCCTACCCCGAGCTCGACGAGGGTGTCCGGCTGACCGAGGTGCCCAGCCTGGACCTCTACCGCGAGCCCGATCCCTTCCGCACGCCGAAGCCGAGCGAGTTCCGCGACTGGATCGACGTCGAGGAGGTCCTGACGATGTGGACCGCGGGCTTCCCGGAGCCGAAGACGTTCAGCTCACGGGTGGCGCGCCTGCTCAGGGACCGGGTCGGCGACTTCGACATCGCCCATGACAACCAGGTCCTCGGCTACGGCATGCTGGAGATCGAGAAGATGGGCCTCCCGCTGCTGACCACGATCCACCACCCGATCACCTTCGACCGGCGCATCGACCTCGCGGCGGCTCCGACCTTCCGCAAGCGGCTCTCGCTGCGTCGGTGGTACGGCTTCCTGCGCATGCAGACCAGGGTGGCCCGACAGGCCCGCACGATCCTCACGCCGTCGGACACCTCGGCGCGCGACATCGCCACCGACTTCGGGGTCGACCCGGCCCGTATGGAGACCGTGCTGCTGGGCGTGGACGACGCCTTCGTACCTCCCACCGTCGCTCGCGTCCCCGGCCGCATCCTCGCGATGGCCAGCGCCGACGCCCCGATGAAGGGCATCGCCACCCTGCTCGAGGCCTTCGCGAAGCTGCGCACCGAGCGCGACGTCGAGCTGTTGCTCGTCACCAGGCCCGAGCCGGGTGGCCGCACCGAGAAGCTGATCGACAACCTCGGCATCGGCGATCACGTCACCTTCGTCAACGGCGTCTCCCAGGAGGAGCTCGTGGCGGTGATGGGTTCCGCCGAGCTGGCCTGCGTGCCGTCCCTCTACGAGGGCTTCTCGCTGCCGACCGCCGAGCTGATGGCGTGCGAGACCCCGCTCGTCGTCTCCCGGGCCGGGGCGATCCCCGAGGTCGTCGGGCCCGACGGCGAGTGCGCGATCCTGGTGACGCCCGGCGACGTCGGTGAGCTGGAGCTGGCACTCCTGGAGCTCCTCGACGACCCCGCCCGCCGGGCGCGGATGGGCCGCGCCGGCCGCGAGCGGGTGCAGCGCCTCTTCAGCTGGCGGGCCGTGGCCGCGGCCACCGCTGCGGCGTACGAACGAACGATCGACAGCTACCGTGCCGAGCGCGCGTCAAAGGAGAACACCAGTGCTGACCGTTGATTTCGACCGCTTGGGCCTGCGCCCGGGCGACCGGGTGCTCGACATGGGCTGTGGCGCGGGGCGCCACGCCTTCGAGATGTACAAGCGGGGTGCCGACGTCATCGCCTTCGACCAGGACGCCGACGAGCTGGGGGTCGTGCGTGAGTGGTTCGGCGCGATGAAGGAGGCCGGCGAGGTGCCGGTCGGCGCCGAGGCGGACACCACGCAGGGCGACGCGCTCGCCCTGCCGTTCGCCGACGCCGAGTTCGACCGCGTCGTGGCCGCCGAGGTGCTCGAGCACATCCCCGCCGACATCCAGGCGATCGACGAGCTGGTGCGGGTGCTGCGCCCCGGCGGCACGCTGGCCGTCAGCGTCCCGCGCTGGCTGCCCGAGAGCATCAACTGGAAGCTGTCCGACGTCTACCACAACGTCGAGGGGGGCCACATCCGGATCTACACCGACAAGGAGCTCACGGACAAGGTCACCAAGGCCGGTCTCGAGTTCACGGGCAAGGACTACGCGCACGGGCTGCACTCGCCGTACTGGTGGATCAAGTGCGCCGTGGGCGTCACCAACGACGACCACCCGCTCGCGAAGGCCTATCACCGGCTGCTGGTGTGGGAGATCATGAAGAACCCCAGGGCGCTGCAGCTGGCGGGCAAGGTGCTCGACCCGATCATCGGCAAGAGCATGGTGCTCTACTTCCGCAAGCCGGAGACCGCTGCCGACGCCGCCTCGAGCGATGCTGCCTGACGACATCCTGACCGCGGCGCAGGTCGAGGAGTCGGCGGCAGCCATTGCGGCCATGCAGGAGCCGGACGGGGCGATCCCGTGGACCATCGGTGAGCACACCGATGTCTGGAACCACGTCGAGTCGGCCATGGCGCTGCTCGTCGGCGGCCAGGTGGACGCCGCGGAGCGTGCCTACGACTGGGCCGTCTCGATGCAACGGGCCGACGGCTCGTGGCCGATGAAGATCGTCGGCGGCGAGGTCGAGGACCATTCGGGCGAGACCAACATGTCGGCCTACCTCGCGGTCGGGGTCTGGCACCACTGGCTGATCCGTCGCGACGAGGAGTTCGTCCGCCGCCTGTGGCCGGTCGTGCGCCGGGGGCTCGACTGGGTCGTCGGCATGCAGCTGCCGTTCGGTGGGATCGCCTGGTCGCAGGAATGGACCGACGGCGCGCCGGCCAGGATCAACGCCGACGCGCTGCTGGCCGGCTCGTCGAGCATCTACCAGAGCCTGCGCGCGGGTGTCGCGCTGGCGGACCTGCTCGACGACCCGCAGCCCGAGTGGGAGCTGACCGGTGGCCGACTCGGCCACGCCCTGCGCGAGCACCGCGACCTGTTCCTCGACAAGTCCGAGTTCTCGATGGACTGGTACTACCCCGTCCTCGGCGGCGCCGTGCGCGGCGACGCGGCCCGCGAGCTCATCGCCTCGCGCTGGGCCACCTTCGTCGAGCCGGGCCTCGGCATCCGCTGCGTCTCGACGAACCCCTGGGTGACCGGCGCCGAGACGTGCGAGCTGGTGATGGCGCTCGACGCCATCGGCGAGCGCTCCCGGGCGCTGCGCCTGCTCGCGGACATGCAGCACCTGCGGGCCGAGGAGGGGAAGTACTGGACCGGCTACGTCTTCCCCGACGACGTCAACTGGCCGGCCGAGCACACGACGTACACCGCGGCGGCCGTGATCCTGGCGGTCGATGCGCTGACGCAGACCAGCGCGGGCGCCGACATCATGCGCGGCACGACCCTGGCCGGCGACTTCTCGGAGATCGCCCTCGAGTGCGGCTGCGAGTCAGCCGATCGGGTCGCCAGCGTCTCCTGAGGTCCGCTCCAGCACCCGCATCGAGCCCAGCGCCTCCACCTCGGTGAAGGCGCCGCTCGCGAGCGCGGGCAGGTAGATGTCCTCGTAGGGCGGGCGCCCGCCGTCGGCCGGGTCGGGGAACCCGTCGTGGATCACCAGCACGCCGCCGGCCATCACCCAGTGGGGCCAGCCGCGGAAGTCCGCACGCGCCGGTTCGACGCCGTGGCCGCCGTCGATGAAGAGCAGTGACAGGGGAGTACGCCACCAGCGACTCACCGTCTCCGACCGGCCGACGACGGCGACGACGTGCTCCTCCAGTCCTGCCGCGGCGACCGTACGCCGGAAGGTGGGGAGGGTGTCCATGACCCCGAGCTCCGGGTCGACGAGGGTGTCGTCGTGGTGCTCCCACCCGGCCTGGTTCTCCTCCGAGCCGCGATGGTGGTCGACGGTGAGGACGGTGCCACCGACCTCGCGGGCCGCCCCACCGAGCCAGATCGCGGACTTGCCGCAGTAGGTGCCGACCTCCAGTGCGGGGCCGTGCGAGAGCCGTTCGCGAGCCCAGTGGTGGAGCAGCGCGCCTTCGTCCTCGGGCATGAAGCC
>NZ_JANPEO010000655.1:0-5541 GCF_031422975.1 Nocardioides sp.
TGAACAGCATCCACGGAATGGTCTGGGTGAGGTTGTTGAGGCTGGCGACGGCGTCGTTGTAGTACTGCCGGGCAAAGGCCAGCTGACCCTCGATCTCCGCGAGCTGGCGCTGCAGGTCGAGGAAGTTGGTGTTGGCCTTCAGATCCGGGTAGGCCTCGGCGACAGCGTTGAGTCGCACCAGTGCGCCGGTCAGCGCCGCGTCGGCGGCAGCCTTGGCAGCGACGTCGTTGCCGGCAGCGGCCGACTGCACGCCGGCCCGGGCGCTGGTGACCGCCTCCAGGACGTCCTTCTCGTGTGCGGCGTATCCCTTGACCGTCTCGACCAGGTTGGGGACCAGCTCGGCGCGCCGCGTCAGCTGGACGTCGATGCCACCGATGGCCTCCTGGGCGGCGATGTCGGCGCGGCGGAGCTTGTTGAAGCCGGAGATCACGAAGCCGACGAGGGCCACGACGAGGATCACCGCGATGATGATCACCGCGACGAGGATCAGGGCGAGGGACATGGGACGGGCCTTTCGTTGGAGGTCGTGAACAGTCTGTCGGACCGTGTGCTCACCACGAGCCACCACCGCCCCCGCCCCCTCCGCCACCACCGGAGAAGCCGCCTCCGGAGAAGCCACCGCTCCCGGAGGACTGCGGACGCTGGCTGGCCTGGTAGGAGGAGATCGCGCCGTCGACGGTGCTGTCGAAGTCGGTGACCATCTGGTTGACGTGGTTGCCGGTGTGCATGCCGGTGTAGCCGCTGGCGAAGTAGGCGGGCACGGGCGGCTCACTGCCGATCTCGGTGCGGTACTTGTTCGCCCATTCGTCGGCCACGCCGAAGGCCACCGCCCACGGCAGGTAGGCCGTGTAGAGCTCCTTGCGCCCCGCGAACTCGAACCGCAGCTGGCTCGAGGGGGTCGAGAGCACGCGTCGGAAGCCACCGAGCTGCGACCACAGCTCACGCCCCTGCGCGGTGCGCTTGGTCCCGGAACCGGGAGCCAGGAGCCACAGGCCGCACGCGAAGAAGGCGCCCGGGACGAGGGCCAGGAGCGAGATGTCCACGGGGTTGAAGACGAGGATGAGCCCACTGAGCACGGCCGTGACGATGACGGCCGCGCCACCCGCACTGCCCAGCCCGGCCGACGTGATCAGGCCCTCGGTGCGGGCCCACTCCCGGATGGCGTCGGTCGACTCGGTCCTGGCCGACAGGAGCATCCTCCCCGCCTCGAGGTCCTGGGGATCCGCCTTGAACGAGCCCTGCCCGGTGACGCCGAGCAGCTCGGTGGTCCTGCGCGTCACGTCATCGAGCGGCCCGGAGCGCGGCTCGCCCAGGCCCCGGATCTGCCAGCCGTCGACGGCGCGGTCGAGGTCGATGGCGCCCTTCTCGGCTGCCTCCATCAGCGTCGCGATGAAGGCGGTCTGCTGCACCTGCTCGGTGAGGACGTACTGCCCCTGGGCCGGGCCGACGCCCTTCGGCGGTGCATAGAGCAGCGGATACGACGGCTTCGGCTCGTGGGCGTTGCGGACTGCGCGCAGGGCCACGACCGCGGACACGACGCTGGCACCCAGGACGAGGAGCACGCCCAGAAGGCCGGGCCCCAGCACCGGCTCCCACCTCAACGACCACGGTCGCACGTCGGCGGGGGCGGGCGCGGGGATCGGCAGGGTCGTGGAGATGGTGATCGGCGTGTTGGCGACCAGATCCGCGACCTCGGCCTCGAGGGTGCGGCCGCCCTCGCCACGGGCCTCGCAGCCACCGACCGCGCCGACCCCGCGCGCGCACTGCACGTCGCCCGCATCCGCTGGCAGGTGGACGAGCAACCGGGCGCTGTCGATCTCCTGCAGCCAGCCGCCCGGGACGAGGTTCCAGTAGAGGCGCGACCCGTCGGTTGCGGGGAGCAGCACGTCGTCGATCCGGTAGGAGATCTGATAGGTGTGCGACCCCTCGACCGTTGCGGACGCCGAGCCGATCCTGGCCACGTCGAAGCGGCCACGCTCTCGTGTCTCCAGCTCGAACGGCTCGGACGCCCCGTCCCGCAGGACGGTCACGTCGTGCGGCTCGCGGCGCAGCCGCGGGGCGTTGGGGTCGAAGCGGTCCCAGAACCGGAAGATGCCGTGCCTGTCGCCGTACGCCGGGAACTCCACGGTGATCGTCTCGACCACACGAAGATCGCCATCGGCGTCGAGGGTGAAGTCGGCGAGGTAGGACGAGATGCTGGTCGGCTCGTCGACCTCCTGCGCACCGGAGCGGTCCCACAGCAGCGCGGGGAAGGCGATGGCGAGCGACAACAGGCCGAACGCGATCAGCGTGGCGACCAGTCGCTTCATGGTCGCTGAGCCTAGGGGTGTCCGCCGAGCGACACGCACAGGGGCGCGACCTCGTTCAGCCGGTGTAGGCCTGCTGGTAGAGGCCGAGGAGCAGGTCGTCGGTCGGCCCGCTCAGCCCGCAGACCGAGACCCGGCCGTCGAGGCTGCTGATGAGGTAGGTCTCGCCCTGCTCGAAGTCGACCGCGAGCACCAGATCCTGGAGGTCCTCGCTGGGCGCGGCCACGGTGACCGTCTCGACGTCCTTGCCCTTGAACGACTGGGTCACCTCGAGCGTCGCGATGCCATCGGCGACCGCGGTGACCACGCCCTCGAACGCGGTGTCCTGGGCCTGCAGGTTGTCCACGTTGGGGGCCATGCAGCGGCCGGTCTGAGCGGCCGGGACGCTGAGCTCGAGGGACGAGGTCCCGGTAGTCGCGGTGGAGTCGCCGGTGGAGTCGCCGGCCCCGCTCCCGCAGCCGGCCAGCACCCCGACCAGCACCACGGCCAGTCCGGCGACCAGCACCCGGCTCGCCGCGAGGGTAGGGGCAGGCGTAGAGCGCGACATCTTCGGTCCTCCACGGTCGGTGAGCAACCACTGTTCCACACCGGTCAGACGCACCAGGCCGCGCGCCCGTTCCCGCTCAACGCCTGACGAGCCTCCACAGGACGGCCAGGGCCACGAGCACGCCGAGGGCTGGCTTCCAGTAGGTCTTGGCAAGGATCGGCAGGACAGCGCTGCCCAGGTCGAGCGTCTCGGGCTCGGGCGAGCGGATCGGGGTCGGCGCAGTGGGCGGTGACCCGGCAACGCCTTCGCGCACCGATTCGGTTGCTGGTCCACCGCTCGGGGGCTCTGCCGTAGCGGGCGCCGTCAACCGCGCCTCCAGGCAGGCCACGAACTGTCCCAGCAGCTTGTCCGAGACGTCCTGCATGACGCCGCGTCCGAACTGGGCCGGCTTCCCGGTGATCGCGAGGTCGGTGTCGACCGACACGTCGGTGGCGGTGCCCGACTCGGTCATGGTCACGGTGACGTGGGCCCCTGCCGTGCCGTTGCCTCGCCGGTCCTTGCCGTTCGCGTCCACGACGAAGCGCTTGGCGTCCTCGTCCTTCTCCACGAAGGTGCCGGTCCCGTTGTAGACCAGAGCGATCGGGCCGAGCTTGACCTTGACCGAGCCCGCGAACGAGTCACCCTCCGCCGAGGTCACCTGCGCGCCGGGGAAGCACTCGGCCACCGATGCGATGTCCTCGAAGTGGGCCCACGTCTCCTCCACGCCGGTCGGCACCGTGAACTGGTGGCTCAGCTCCATCGGCTCACGCCCCCGCGGCCGCAAGCACCGCGCGCCGGGTCAGGACCTGCGCCAGGTGGCTGCGGTAGTCGGCGGCGCCGTTGAGGTCCGACGGCGGGTTGGTGCCCTCGGTGGCGAGCGCTGCGGCCGTGCCGACGGCGTCCTCGGTCGCCGGTTGACCGACCAGGGCCGCTTCCACGGCGCGGGCGCGGATCGGGGTCGAGCCCATGTTGGTCAGCCCGACCCGGGCCTCGGTGATGGTGCCACCGTCCACCTTGACCGCAGCCGCTACCGCGACGATCGGCCACTGGTGAGCGACACGGACGAACTTCTCGTAGTGCGCACCCCAGCCGGTGAACTTCGGCACCCGGATCTCGGTCAACAGCTCGCCCTCGCCGATCGCCGTCTCGAAGAGGTCGACGAAGAACTCATCCGCGGGCACAGTGCGCGAGCCCCCGGGCCCGGTGATCACGAACTCCGCGCCGAGCGCGAGCGCAGGCGCCCCCAGGTCGCCGGCGGGGTCGGCGTGCGCGAGCGCCCCTCCGAACGTGCCGCGGTGGCGGATCTGGGCGTCGGCCAGCTGGTGCTCTGCCCGCACGATCAGCAACGCGTGCTCCTTGACCAGCGGGTCGTTGAGCACGTCGTGGTGCGTGGTCATCGCGCCGATGACCAGGGCGTCGCCGTCCTCCCGGATCCCGCGCAGCCCGGCGATGCCGCCGAGGTCGATCACCACCTCGGGCGCGTTGAGCCGCATGCGCAGCACCGGCAGCAGGCTCTGGCCACCCGCGATGAGCTTGGCATCGTCTCCGTGCTCGGCCAGCGCAGCCAAGGCTTCCTCGACGCTGGTCGGGGCCAGGTAGTCGAACTGGACCGGAATCACTGGCTCGCTCCATCCGTGCGGTCGGTGCCTTGCATCCCGTTCTCCTCCGCGCTCTGCTGGTTTGCCTCGCCTTCGGCGAAGTGCGGAGCCGCCGCACCTTCGGTCGTGCTGGCGCCGTCGCCGGCGTGGATCGCTCGCCAGACCCGTTCGGGGGTACACGGCATCTGGATGTCGTTGACCCCGAACTGCCTCACGGCATCGACCACCGCGTTGACCACGGCCGGCGTCGACGCGATGGTGCCGGCCTCGCCGACGCCCTTGGTGCCGAGCGTGTTGGTGGTCGAGGCGGTGGTGGTGTGGCCGACGTCGAAGCTGATCGTGTCGGCCGAGGTGGGCAGCAGGTAGTCGACGAACGAGCCCGAGACGAGGGTTCCGGCGTCGTCGTACACCGCCTCCTCCCACAATGCCTGCGCGATCCCCTGCGCCAGCCCACCGTGCACCTGACCCTCGACGATCATCGGGTTGATGATGTTGCCGATGTCGTCGACGCAGACGTACTTGCGCATCAGCACGCCACCGGTCTCGGTGTCGACCTCCATGGCACACAGGTGCGTGCCGTGCGGATAGTTGAAGTTGACCGGGTCGTACGTCGCATCGCTGTCGATGCTCGGCTCCACCCCGTCGGGCAGGTTGTGGGCCGCGAAGGTCGCCATCGCGATCTCCGCCATCGCCAGTCCCTGGTCGGTGCCCCTGACGCTGAAGCGGCCGGCGCCGAACTCGATGTCGTCGATGCTCGCCTCCAGCAGGTGCGCCGCGATCACCTTGGCCTTCTCGACCACCTTGTCGGCGGCCTTGACGAGTGCCTCGCCACCGACCACGAGGGAGCGCGAGCCGTAGGTGTCCAGGCCCTTGTGCGCGATCTGGGTGTCGCCGTGCAGCACCTCGACGTCCTCGAACGCCACCCCGAGCCGGTCGGCGACGATCTGGCTGAACGCGGTCTCGTGGCCCTGCCCGTGGGCGGACGCACCCGTGATGACCTCGACCTTGCCGGTCGCGAGCATCCTTACGCTGGCGTGCTCCCAGCCGCCGGCGCCGTAGTTGAGGCTGCCGAGCACCCGGCTGGGCGCGAGGCCACACATCTCGGTGAAGG
>NZ_JANPEO010000656.1:0-2672 GCF_031422975.1 Nocardioides sp.
ATCACCGACCCCAAGACCTCCGACACCGAGAGCTACTACGCCAAGCTCCCGACCGACTTCGCCATCGCGGGCGGCGACAACCGGGTCATCCACTTCGACTACACCGGCGGCTCCGACCACGTCCCGGTCAACCAGTACAGCCTCTACTACACCGACCCCAATGCCCTCGACCTCACCGTCGAGGTCAGTGCGACCGACAGTGCACCTCAGACCGCCACCGTGGCCAAGGACGCGGGCGGAGCCGAGGAAGCCGACTGACGTGTCTGAGCTGTGCGGCCAGCGGTACACGGTGCGGCCGCACGCACGATCCGAGGTTCCTGCTGGCGGCCAAGCCCGGCACGCCGGTGGGTCATCGTCGCCCGCGAGCGACCCGGAGCGACGATCTGGCGGCCTACCGGCTGGACGCGGGACCAGCGAGTCCCCACCGCGCTCAGGGCGGTGGGCTCAGGCGACCGAGTCGACCCGCACGTCGGCGCGATGCCGCGGCACATACTGCGCGGGGGTGCACCCCACGATGATGGACCGCGCGCTCAGCTGCCGGAGGCGCTCCTGCCGTACGCGGCTGCAGGCGACCGACTCACTCCTGGTCTTGCCCGCCGTCATCGTGTACGTCGTGTTCATGGTGTCTCCCGTCGATCGGCGTTTCGCTCCGGACGAGAGGGCAACGATCACACGGACGAGGGGGTCACGCGGCAGCCGACCTCCGGTCTGGACCGGGCCCTACGTGGATGCGGCCGGAATGACGGTGACTAACCGGGCGCAGGTCCGCACCTATCCCAGAGACCGGAGACTTGCGGCGATCAACACGGCCGTTGGGACTTCGATCCACGCGACGGCTGATTGCGAGTTGTGAACACCCTCGACCGGAGTTGGCAGGCCATGCGCATTCTGGGCCGACCGGGGACAGGCAGGGGTCCAGCTCCTGGCCGCCGTAAGCCCTACCGCTTGACCCAGGGCCCGAAGGTTCGGCGAGCCACTGCCCAGTCCACGGTGCCCATGCTCTCGTCCTTGAACTGCACGGCGACTCTGACTCTCCCTGGGTTCTTCAAGCAGCGTCGCGGGATTCGGATCGACACCGGCTTGTCGGCGACGTTGATGTCGGCGCGGAGCCGCATTCCCGGGCACTGAACGAGCCGAGAGCGACGATCCTCGAAAGAACGGACGCGCACTAGATCGAGGCCGACGTCCGTGTTGGGGTTGAAGGCGACGTAGTAGTCCGGACGTCGACCGTGGCCAGCGTCGATCCAGAAGGCGAAGAGCTGTCCGGCTCTCAGCGGCACGGCCGAGCGGACATGCACGATCACCGAGTCCCGATGGACGACCCGTACGCGTGAGATGTCCACGAAGGTCGAGTCCCCGACGGGGTCGTCGAAACCCTTGGCGTCCGCCATGGCCGGCGCAGGGGCCGTTGCCAGGACCAGGCTTGTCAGGACCAGGCCTGTTGTCCATGTGGACAGTTGGCGAATCGACCATCTCGTTGCGCGCATGCACATTCCGTTCTGGACGGCGACCTCTTGGCTCCCTGGTCGGGTTCCGTCGGGAGCATCAAAATCGCCTGCACCATTTTACCAGTCTCCCGCAGACGGGGGGCGACCGCCGGGCATCAGCCGGCTCAGTCGTTGGCAAGCTCGCGGGCCAGGGCCGCCGCCTCGCCGCGGTTGGGAACCCCCAGCTTGGCCAGCAGGTTGGTCACGTGCACGCTCACCGTCTTCTCGCTGATGAAGAGCCTCTCGGCGATTGTCCGGTTGGTGGCTCCCGACGCCAGCACGTCGAGCACCTCCCGCTCGCGGGCGGTCAGGGCGGCCAGTTGCGGCGGCACCGGCTCCCCCGAGAGCTGGATCCGGTTACGACGTGCCAGCGTCGCGGCCTGCTGCTCGTAGTGGCGCGCACCCATCGCCCGGGCGCTCTGCCAGACCTCGGTCACCAGCGAGCGGGCCTCGTCGCGTTCACCTGCACCGAGCAGGGCGGCCGCAAGCTCAAGTCTGGGGAGCAGCACGTGGTAGGCGCCGTACGGCGCAGATGCCTCGACGGCGGACCGCCAGGCCTCGACGGCTGACTCACCGTCGAGGGTCCGGGCGAAGGCGTCGGCAACCAGCGCCCCGCTGGCTGGCAGGGAGCTACGGAGCTCTTCCTCCTCATCAATCGCCGCGAGAGCTGCTGCCAGCACCTCGTCGCAGGAGGTCATCAGGTCCGCCGGCACCTCGACCCCTGCTCGTACGGCGCACGCGACTGCCGTCCACGCCGCCCGCGCGGTTACCGGGAGTCCACAAAGGGAGCCACGCCAGGGAACCGACGCGAGGTGCTCTCGAACGAGACCGAGCGCCTGGGCGACGTCGTCGAGACCGCAGTAGACCTCCACTTCATCCTGCAGGTCGTAGCCTTCGGGCTGGCCGACGACCTCGGCGAACAGCGCGAGCGTCTCGCGCACGAGCGGCTCGGCCGCCGCGAAGTCTCCACGGGCGATCAGGCTGAAGATCCGCAGCGCCCGCCATACACGCGCCTTCAGCCCCTCGCTACGACAGTCTTCGAGGAGTAGGTCTGCCTCGTCGAAGCGGCCCTGGTAGAGCATTGCCTCGGCGATCTGCGCACCACAGAACCCCGCCTCAGGCCCGAACCCGCCGACGAGGGCTCGTTCGCGGGACTGGGTCGCCAGCTCCAGGCCCGCCTCGTCG
>NZ_JANPEO010000657.1:0-3534 GCF_031422975.1 Nocardioides sp.
CCAGTCGCGACGGCGCTTGCGGCGCGAGGCCGTCGGGCTCGATACGAAGCCCTGCCCCGGTACTCAGGCCCGAGTTAGGCGCCGCGATAGCGGCGCTTTGCAGCGCTTTCGCTACGCGCCCCTGCGGCAGGGAGATTCACCCCAGGCGGGTCGACACGCCACTCAGCTTCGGCGAGCTCTGTTCGTCCGCGCGGTGGCTGGTGCGCTGCGTGGATCCTCAGGCCAGGCGTGCTTGGGATAGCGCCCGCGCAGGTCAGCACGCACGCCCGGGTAGCCGTTGTCCCAGAAGGACTCCAGGTCTGCGGTCACGGCGGCCGGGCGTCGGGCGGGGGAGAGCAGGTGCAGCAGCAGCGGGACCCTGCCGTCGGCCAGGACCGGTGCTGCGGTCCAGCCGAAGACCTCTTGCAGCCGTACGGCGAGCACCGGCTGATCCTGGGAGTAGTCGATCCGCACGCTCGACCCGCTGGGGACCTCGACGCGCTCAGGGGCCAGGTCGTTGAGCCTGCCCGCCTCCGGCCACGGCACCATCGCTCGCAGGGCGGCAGTCACGTCGATACGACGAAGATCCTGGGCCGAGCGGACCCGCGCCAGCTGCAGCCCGAGCCAGGAGTCGAGGTCCTGTGTCAGTGCTGCGTCGCTCACGTCGGGCCACGGGTCACCGAGCGCGCGGTGCAGGAAGTCGAGGCGGGCGCGCAGCGCCGTGGCCGCCTCCGTCCAGGCGAGGAGAGCGATCCCCTCGCTCGCGACCGCCTCTCGGATCGCGTTGCTCACGGCCTGCGCGGGTGGATCGCTGAGCGGGGCCGAGCTGAGCTCGATCGCGCCCAACAACGTCCGTCGGCGAGCCCGCACCCGCCCACTGGTCCAGGTGACCTCATTCACCTCGGTCCACAGCGATCCCGCTGCCTCCAGTGCGAGGTCCTCGGTGAGGGGGGCCGCCGCGCGGATCCGGGCCTCACGTTGCCCGGGCCGGCGCTCGGCGTCGCCGACCGCGAGCCACTCCAGTCCGGCCAGCGGCCCCGGGGCGCGCGAGTCGAGCGCCGCGCCTGTCCCGGACGCCATCAGGTAGCTCGACGTGTCGGAGCGCTTGCGGGCAATCCGGTCCGGGTGCGCCAGGGCCACCACCAGACCCACCGCCACGTCATCGGTGAGTGCTCGGGTGCCACCCGACGTCCCTCTCCGGTCGCCGGCGGTGCCTTGGTTCGCGACGACCTCCTCCAGTCGGGTGACCTGGCTGCGCCACGATCCTGCCCGCTGGTCAGCGCGCAGTGACCGGAGCGCAGCAACCAGGTCTCCGCCGGGAGCGCGCACGTCCTCGCTCAGCATCGCGACCACCTCTGAGGCCCGCTTGGCCCCGACGAGACCAGCCCCGTCGATGAGGGCACGCGCCAGCCTGGGATCGACCGGCACGCCCGCGATCACCCGGCCCCGCGGGGTGGCTCTCCCGTCCTCGGTCATCGCCCCCAGCCCCACCAGCACCTCCTTGGCCGACGACAGTGCGTGCGCCGGTGGCTGGTCGAGCAGCGCCATCTCGTGGACGTCGTGGCTGCCCCAGCACGCCACCTCCAGGGCGAAGGCCGTCAGATCGGCGGTGGCGATCTCGGGCTCCGGGTGAGCGGCCAGATGCGTGTGCTCCGCCTCGGACCAGCAACGCAGCACGGTCCCCTGTCCCAGCCGTCCGGCCCGTCCCGCCCGCTGCTCGGCCGCTGCTCGGCTCACCGCGACGGTGACCAGAGAAGCCAGTCCGCGACGGTGATCGGTGCGCGGCTCGCGCGAGAATCCAGCATCCACCACGACGCGAACCCCGGGCACCGTCAGCGACGACTCGGCGACCGCTGTCGAGACGATCACTCGTCGACGCGGGCCCTCGCTGAGTGCACGATCCTGCTCGGCGCCGGACAGACGTCCGTGCAGGGCGTGCACGGATGCGTCCACTCCGGCCAGGCGACGTACGGTCGCGTCGACCTCCCCGACACCCGGCACGAAGACCAGGACGTCCCCCTCGTGCCCGACCAGCGCACGACGCACGGTCGCCGCGACATGGTCGTGAAACGCCGGGGTGATCCCCCGGTCGTCGGTGCGGCGCACCCCCGCAGGCGGCGGGCACCAGACCGCTTGGACCGGGTGCAGGGCACCCGGGACGCGGATCACGGGTGCGCCGCCGCCACCGAGCAGGGCGGCTGTTCGTTCGGCCTCGATGGTGGCCGACATCGCCACCAGGGCCAGGTCCTCACGCAGGTTGGCCCGGACGTCGACGAGCAGCGCCAAGGTCAGGTCAGCGTCGAGGTGTCGCTCGTGCACCTCGTCGAGCACGACGGCCCCGACGCCGACCAGCTCGGGATCGTGCTGGATCCGCCGGAGCAGCAGCCCGGTCGTGACGATCTCGACACGTGTACGTCGACTGCTGCGTCGGTCTCCGCGTACGGCGTATCCGACTGTCTCGCCCACCGGTTCGCCGAGCAGGTGCGCCAGCCGGCGGGCAGCGGCGCGGGCTGCGATGCGGCTGGGCTGCGTGACCACGACCCGTCCGGTGACGACCCCAGCGACCGCGGGTGGGACCAAGGTCGTCTTGCCGGTGCCCGGCGGTGCCTGGACCACCGCGACTCCGCGAGTGCGGAGCGCCTCGACGAGAGGGGCCAGGCCCGCGGTGACCGGGAGGTCGGGCGGCGCCGCGAGCAGGTTGCGCAGCGGGTCGGACACTCGTGCAGTGTGCCTGACGCGCTATGCCTAGGGTCCTGCGGTTGGTTCGGGCGAAGCCTCGTCGAGCGTGAGCGCGGCGCCGTTGATGCACCAACGCTGGCCGGTGGGCACCGGGCCGTCTCCAAAGACGTGCCCCAGGTGGCCTCCGCAGCGCGCACACGTGGCCTCGCGGCGCGGAAACAGCAACTTGAAGTCGGTGCGGACCAGCACAGCATCACGAGTCGCCGAGTCCGAGAAGCTGGGCCAGCCCGTTCCGGAGTCGAACTGATCCTCCGCACGGAACAGCTCGGCATCGCAGCCCGCGCACCGGTAGAAGCCGTCCGAATTAGCTGGCGGGTGCACATACGGGCTGCTCCCGGGGGCCTCCGTGCCCGATCGGCGGAGCACACGGTAGGCATCTGGTTCCAGACTTGCCTGCCACTCAGCGTCCGTGCGCGCTACTTGAGGCTGGGGTCGTGAGCGCCGCTTGAACATGTGACCAGCCTAGGGACCGAGTCCTGACGCATCAGCGGATCAGGAAGAAGGGGTGTCCCACTTGGTCCAGGTACAGAGCGGCAGTGGACGACCCCTGCCACATTTCACCTCATGGGGGAGCGAGCACATTCAGGAGTCGATGCCTACCTCGCGCAGCTGCCCCCCTGGCAACGGTCGATATGCGAGCAGTTGCGCGAAGCGATCTGGGCTACGGACCCCGACATCGAAGAAACGATCAAGCGAACCGTGCAGCCCTACTTCGTCCTCAACGGGAACGTCTGCGCCCTGCTGGCGACGAAGGACCACGTCAACCTCTTCCTCTACGATCCGACCGTCACCGACCCGCACGGCCTCATCACCCAA
>NZ_JANPEO010000658.1:0-1875 GCF_031422975.1 Nocardioides sp.
CGAACGCAGGATCCTCCGCGACGAAGCCCCACCCGACCCAGACGGCGTCGGCCGCGCACTCGACCAGCACTCGCTCGAGGACGGCCAGGTCGATGTAAGGACGTGCCGAGGCGGGTCCCAGCGGGTAGGCCTCGTCGGCCTCCCGCACGAACATCGCCGTTCGTTCCTCGTCGGTGTACAGAGCGATCGTGCGGAACTGCGCCTCACCACCCTGCGCGTTCAGGTCGCGGACGGCGTGGATCAGCCGCATCGCAGCCTCGCCGCGGTTCACGATCGCAACTCGAGAGAACACCCGTGATCCTCCAGACCCGACGGCTCTCGCTCGGAGCCGTCGTCGCGAGACTGTCATGTCGGCGAGATTACTGCGACACCCGTCGGGCGTGGGTGGCGTCCTCAGGCCTGTTCGAGGACTGAAACGGGCAGCTCGATGTCGGGCACGAGCTCGACGAGAAGCGATCGCACTCGCCCGTCGAGGTCGGCGATGATCTCTCGCACGGTCGCGTCGTCCTGACCGCCCGGGTCGGCGACCGGCCAGTCCCGATACGTCACGCCCGGCACGTAGGGGCACTCCTCGCCGCAGCCGAGCGTGATGGCCATCGTGCTGGCGGCGATGGTGTCGCGGGTCAGGAGCTCGGGCCTCTCCTCGGAGGTGTCGAGGCCGAGGCTCTCGAGCACCTCGGCGACTTCGGCATGGATGTGCTCCCCGGGCCGGGTGCCGGCCGAGAGGGCGGTGACGCGGCCGCCGGCGTAGTGCTCGGTGAGCACCCGACTGATGACCGAGCGCCCGCCGTTGCGAATGCACGCGAAGACCACCTGGGGAGGGGAGGTCGATCCGGTCGTGGTCATGGGGTGGCTCCTGTGGTCTCCCGGTGGGGGTAGAACGTGCGGGCCCAGAGGCTGACGTAGACGAGGCCGACCAGGACGGGGACCTCGATGAGGGGTCCGACGACCCCGGCGAGAGCCTGCCCGGAGGCGACGCCGAAGACGCCGATGGCCACCGCGATGGCCAGCTCGAAGTTGTTGCCGGCCGCGGTGAAGGAGACGGCCGTGGCTCGCTGGTAGTCGAAGCCGAGCGCCCTGGTCAGCAGCATGGACCCGCCCCACATGAGGACGAAGTAGGCGAGCAGCGGCAGCGCGATGCGGAGCACGTCAAGGGGCTGGTTGGTGATGGTGTCGCCCTGCAGTGCGAAGAGCAGCACGATCGTGAAGAGCAGCCCGTACAGGGCAGCGGGGCCGATCCGGGGCAAGAAGGCCGTCTCGTACCACTCGCGGCCCTTGGCGCGTTCACCGATCGTCCTGGTGAGGAACCCGGCGAGGAGCGGGATGCCGAGGAACACCAGCACCGACTTCGCGATGGCCCACATGGAGACGTCGAGGCCGGTCTGGTCGAGGCCGAGCCAGCCGGGCAGCACCTGCAGGTAGAAGTAGCCGAGGAGGGCGAAGGCGAGGATCTGGAAGACCGCGTTGAGCGCGACCAGGATGGCGGCGGCCTCCCGGTCACCGCCGGCGAGGTCGTTCCAGATCAGCACCATGGCGATGCAGCGCGCCAGCCCGACGATGATGAGGCCGGTGCGGTACTCCGGCAGGTCGGGCAGCAGCAGCCAGGCGAGCGCGAACATCAGCGCCGGTCCGAGGACCCAGTTCAAGACGATGGACGTGGCGAGCAGTCGCCGGTCGCCGGTCACGTGGCCGAGCTCGTCGTAGCGGACCTTCGCGAGGACCGGATACATCATCACCAGCAGGCCGATGGCGATGGGCAGGGAGACGGAGCCGACCTCGACCGCTGCCAGCGCGTCATCGAGGCCGGTGACCCACCGGCCCAGGAGCAGGCCGGCCACCATGGCCACCCCGATCCACACCGGGAGGAACCGGTCG
>NZ_JANPEO010000659.1:0-2705 GCF_031422975.1 Nocardioides sp.
AGATCGCCGCCGGTGCCCAGCTGCTGATCAGCGGCGACATGGGCATCGGCAACACCACCCCGGCGGCCGCCATGGTCGCGGCGGGCCTGGGCCTGCCCGCCCGCGTGGTCGGCGGCCGCGGCACGGGGATCGCCGACGCGACCCGGCGCCCCAAGGCCAACGTGATCGACGCCGCCCTGGCCCGGGCCGGTGCCCGCACGGACGACCCGATCGAGACCCTCGCGGCCCTCGGCAGCGCCGATCTCGCCGCGAGCACCGGCTTCCTGCTCGCCGCGGCTCAGGAGGGCAGGCCGGTGCTGCTCGACGGCCTGATGAGCGTGGCGTGTGCCCTGACGGCCGACCGCATCGAGCCCGGCGCCGCCGGGTGGTACGCCGCAGGCCACCGCTCCACCGAACCCGCCCAGTCGCTCGCGCTGGCCAAGATGGGTCTCGAGCCCCTGCTCGACCTCGGCCTGCGACTCGGTGAGGGCTCGGGCGCGGTCGCGGCCGTGCCGATCGTGCGCAGTGCCGCAGCGATCCTGCGCGATGTGGCGCTCCTCTGCGAGCTCGGAGCCTGATGCTGCGCGACGCCTGGCGGCTGGCCACGGGGACCCTCACCGCGATCCCGGTGCGACCGCCGGCAGTCGTGGACCGGCGTCGCGCCTGCGCCGCGATGGTGCTGGCGCCACTTGCGGTGCTGCCCCTCGGTCTGGCCGTGACGTGCGTGGTGGTGGCCGGTCTCCTTCTTCACCTGCCAGCGCTCGTCACAGCCGTGCTCGCGCTCGGTGCCGGGGTCCTGGGCAACCGCGCCCTCCACCTCGACGGGCTGGCGGACACCGTCGACGGGCTGGCCGCGTCCTACGACCGCGAGCGCTCCCTGGCCGTCATGAAGTCCGGCACGTCCGGCCCGGCCGGGGTGGTGGCGATCGTGCTGGTGATCGGCCTCCAGGCCGCTGGGCTGGCCAGCCTCATCGCCCTGCCGGCCTCGTGGCGGGCGGCGGTCCTCGCGGGTGCCGCGGTCGCCCTGTCCCGGGCTGCGCTGGTCGTGTGCTGCGCCCACGGTGTGCGGGCGGCCCGACCCGACGGTCTGGGGCAGACCTACACCCAGACCGTGCCCCGTGCGGTCGCCGCCTCCGTCTGGGTCCTCGGTGCCGTCGGCCTGGCCGGCCTCGGTGCCTGGGCGGGTCTGCCATGGTGGCGCGGCGCGCTCGCTGTCCTCCTCGCGCTCGCGGTCGTCCTGTTCGTCGTCAGGAGGACGACGCGTCGCTTCGGCGGCGTCACCGGCGACGTCTTCGGTGCCGGCATCGAGCTGGCGCTGGCTGCGATCCTGGTGGCCCTCGCATGAGGGCGCGCGCCGCCGGGCTTCTCCTCGGCTACACCGCCGACCGCCTCCTCGGGGACCCGCCACGCTTCCACCCGGTCGCCGGCTTCGGCACCACGGCCACGGCCCTGGAGCATCGGCTGTACGCCGACTCGCGTGCGCGCGGAGTGGCCCACACCGCGCTCCTGGTCGGTGGAGCCGTCGCGCTCGGCGTGGTGGTCGACAGACGCGGTCCGTGGGGCGCCGCGGTCACCGCCGTCGCCACCTGGGCGGTGCTGGGCGGACGATCCCTCGAACGGGAGGCGCTCGCCGTACACGCGCACCTGGCGGCCCATGACCTGCCGGCCGCACGGCAGCGCCTCACGCACCTCGTGGGCCGCGACACCGCCGACCTCGACGAGTCCGAGGTGGCGCGTGCCGTCATCGAGTCGGTCGCCGAGAACACCTCCGACGCGGTCGTCGCGCCGCTGGTGTGGGGTGCGCTGTGCGGCGTACCCGGACTCCTCGGTCACCGCGCCGTGAACACGCTGGACGCCATGGTCGGTCACCACAACCCGCGCTACGAGAGCTTCGGATGGGCGTCGGCGAGGCTGGACGACCTGGCCAACCTCCCCGGTTCGCGGCTGTCCGGCCTCCTGACCCTGGCCGCCGCACCCACCCGGGCAGGGGTCGCGGCGCGGACCTGGCGCCGGGACGCGGCCGCGCATCCGAGCCCGAACGGGGGAGTCGTGGAGTCCGCGTTCGCCGGTGCGCTCGGCATCCGCCTCGGTGGCACGAACACCTACGACGGCGACCGGATCGAGCACCGTCCGGTGCTGGGAGGCGGGCGTGCCGCCCACCCCGACGACATCGCCCGATCCACAGTGCTGGCGCGCCGTATCGGCCTCGGGGCGGCTCTGACCGCCGTGGTGATTTCGCTGCGTGGGCCCTTGTCGAGACGGCCTCGTCGTCCGCTAGGGTGAGCGGCAACGGTCACAAGGAAGCCGGTGGAATTCCGGCACAGTCGCGCTACTGTGACATCGCTCAGCCTCACGGTTGGTCGGTGGAGTCAGACCCGCGTGTCCGTCCGAACCCATCAACCAGGGACGCACGTATCCCTGAGGAGGACACATGTCGCACTCCGTTGCGGCGCCGGTCATCGGCGCACCCACTCTCCCCGTCATCCCGCTCCGCGAGCTCGCCCCCTGGGCGCTCTTCTTCGGACTGCTCGCGACGCTGGTCATCTTCTTCGTGAGCGCCGACCAGGGCGCCGTCTCGCTCCCCGCGGGCACCGCGGTCCACGAGTGGGTCCACGACGCGCGGCACCTCCTCGGCTACCCCTGCCACTGATCCTTCCCTGATCCTTCGACACCACCGCTCGCCTCTCCTCTCGCCTCCGGGCGCGCACTCGCGCGCCCGAGACCGG
>NZ_JANPEO010000660.1:0-1757 GCF_031422975.1 Nocardioides sp.
GGTCTGGGCCGAGGCCTGGAGCTTCGCTGCCTCGGACTGGACCTGCTCGACGAGTCCGGAGACCTCGAGATGCCGTCGTTCCGCCTGCTGGCGAGCCTCCTCGCGGAGCCGGTCGTGCTGGGCCTCTGCGGTGCGGAGAAGCACGGTGGCCTGCTCGCCCGCGTCGGCGACGATCGTCCGCGCCTCCTCCGAGGCCTCCTCGAGCACCTGCTCGGCGCGCGCGCGAACCTGCTCGGCGTCGAGGCGAACCTGCTCGGCCTCGGCGCGCACCTGCTCGGCGTCGGCGCGGTCGCCTGCGGCCGCGGCCACGAGGCCGCGAACGTGGTCGCTCGCGCGAGCGGCCTCCTCCTCGGACTCGCGCCGAAGCTGCTCGGCGACCCTCTGAGCGTGCAGGAGGACCGCCGCGGTGGGTGGCGGAGACTCCGCAGACATGCCGCCATCCTTTCAGAGTCCGGCCGAGCGGGTCGATTCTTCCTCAGAACAGCAGGGCCGTGCCCGGGTCCTCGAGGATCCCGGCGACGTCGGCGAGGAAGCGTGAGCCCTTCTCGCCGTCGATGTGCCGGTGGTCGAAGGACAGCGCCAGCGTGGTGATGTCGCGAGCCACGATATCGTCACCGACCACCCACGGCTGCTTGCGCACTGCGCCGAAGCACAAGATCGCGGCCTCGCCCGGGTTGATGATCGGCGTACCGGCGTCGACGCCGAAGACACCGACGTTGGTGATCGTGAACGTCCCGCCCGCCATCTCGGCCGGCTGCGTCTTGCCGTCGCGTGCGGTCGCGGTCAGCCCGGCGAGGGCACCCGCGAGGTCGAGCAGCGAGAGCTGGTCGGCGTCCTTGATGTTCGGCACGACGAGCCCACGCGGGGTGGCCGCGGCGATCCCGAGGTTGACGTAATTCTTGTAGACGACCTCCTGCGTGGCCTCGTCCCAGAACGTGTTGATCTCCGGGGTCCGCCTCATCGCCAGCATGACCGCCCGCGAGAGGACGAGCAGCGGCGAGACCTTGGCGTCCTTGAACTCGCGCCGCTTCTTCAACCGCGCCACGAACTCCATCGTCGCCGTCACGTCGACGGTGATCCACTCGGTGACGTGGGGCGCCGAGAACGCGCTCCCCACCATCGCCTGCGCCATCATCTTGCGCACGCCCTTGACCGGCTCGCGCGTCTCCCGCTCGCCGGGGCGAGCCACCGGGGCGGACGCGGTCGGGGCCGCGGACGAGGACGAGGAGACACCCTCGACGTCGGCCCGCGTGATCACCCCGTTGGCACCGGATCCGATCAGGGTCGTGAGGTCGATGCCGAGGTCCTTGGCGAGCTTGCGCACGGGCGGCTTCGCCAGGGCGCGTACGGCGCTGGGCGACTGGACCACGGCCGGCACCAGTGCCTCGGCGGGAGCAGCGACCGACACCGGCTCAGCGGGAGTGGCCGGCACGGCCGGCTCGTCGGAGGTCACGACCTCCTCGGAGCGTGCCCCACCGGGCGCGAAGGCCCCCTGCAACTGCAGCTGCGCCTGGGCGCCGGCCGGGGTCGACGGCGACGCCGAGCCGTGGCGGGACCGGCGCTGCGGGCCACGCTCGGCCTTGTTGCGACCGACGAGCGACTCGCCCTCGCCACCACCGGAGGCGGCCGGGTTGGAGAGGTCCATGTCGGACAGGTCGACCTCGGGTGCCGTGGCCGCGGGAGCGGCGGCATCGGACGCGGAGCCGACCGAGATGATCGCAGTGCCGACCTCGACCATCTCGCCCTCGGACACCATC
>NZ_JANPEO010000661.1:0-5158 GCF_031422975.1 Nocardioides sp.
AGTGGCGAGGCATCGAGACTCGACGTTGGCGCAGACCCGCTGCCGGGCCTTGCTGAGCCTGAAGTGAGCCTCGCCCGCGCCGTCCGGGTCGCCGCTGGCCCGTAGCGGCGCCTCGAGCAGTGCCGGGGCGGCCCGTGTCGCCGCGGTCGTGTGGGCTTGCGTGGCGACCGTGGCGCCGGACACCCCGAGCGCAAGCGTCATGCCCAGGACCGGGGCGGCCCATCGCGCGAATCGTGCTGAGTTCGACCTGGTTGTCTTCATGTCCTGGTCTACGGAGCACGTGCGTCGTCGGTTCAGGTGAGCGGGAATCAGTCGGCGGGTACTACGACCAACGGGCAATTGACATCCTCTCGCCCCGGGAGAAGTTTAATTCTTGACCACCATTGTGAGGTCCACCCTGGGCCTCGGGCACGGGTCATCCCGTCCTTCGGCCGAGGAGAAAACATGCATCGTCTCGTCACTGTGTCTGTCGGGGTCGCAGCGCTGGCTGCCGCCATCATCTCGCCCTCGCCGGCGCTCGCGATCGGTCCGAGGATCCCCGATCCCATCCCCGCACTGATCGCACAGGGCGACGTCACCGTCGACCTGCAGAGCGTCGCCGACGGGTTCGTCAACCCGGTCGGCGCCGTCACCGCCCCCGGCCAGCAGCATTCCTTGTTCGTGGTGGAGCAGCGAGGCAAGATCTGGTCGGTCCCCACCGACGACGACGATGAGGCGACGGCTCCGCGTCTGTTCGCCGACCTGAGCGCTGTGGGGCTCGATCTCGGCTGCTTCTTCATCAACTACGACGAGCGTGGCCTGTTCGGAGTGGCCTTCAGCCCCGACTACAAGAAGTCCGGCCTCCTCTACACCTACCAGTCCCAGCCCAAGCCCGGCGCGCCGAGGCCCGCCGTCAACCAGTGCAACCTGGCGCCGTACGACCACGACAACGTGGTCACCGAGTGGCGGGTCGACAACCCTCGCTCGGACCGGGCCACGGTGAATCCCGCCAGCGCTCGCGAGGTGCTCCGCATCCAGCACCCGCAGTTCAACCACAACGGCGGCGAGCTGCGCTTCGGGCCTGATGGACTGCTCTACATCTCTGTCGGAGACGGTGGCGCGGCCGACGACCAGGGGCCGGGACACGTGGCCGGCGGCAACGCCCAGGACCCGAGCCAACTGCTGGGCAAGATCCTTCGGATCGACCCGCGACCCAGTCGGTCCGGCGCGGCGTACCGCATCCCGGCCGACAACCCGTTCGTCGCAGCGCCGGGCGCCCGCGGCGAGATCTTCGCCCTCGGGTTCCGCAATCCCTACAAGATGTCGTTCGACAAGTCGACCGGCGCGTTGTACGTCGCCGACGTGGGTCAAAACGACGTCGAGGAGATCGACGTGGTGACCGCAGGTGGGAACTACGGCTGGCCGCTCAAGGAGGGCAGCTTCGCCTTCGACCCCAGCACCGCCGCCCTGCCCGGGTTCGTGACCGGCGATGTGGTGGCCGGCAGCTACGTCGACCCCGTCGCCGAGTACGACCACTGCAAGGGCCCGGTCTCACCCACGCTGGTGGGGCCCTGCCCCCTCCGGGAGGGTGTCGCCGTCGTGGGCGGCTTCGTGTACCGCGGCCATGAGATCGATGAGCTGCGGGGCCACTACGTCTTCGCCGAGTACTCGACGGGCTTCTTCGCCAGTGCCGGCCGACTGCTCTACCTCGACGATGACGACGAGGTCACCGAGTTCAAGATCGAGGGCCGGTCCGCCCTCGGGCTCGGGGTGCTCGGCATCGGCCAGGACCGGCACGGCGAGCTGTACGTGCTCGGCAAGTCGGGTGCGACCTTCGGCCCGCCGCCCAACACCGGCATCACCGACCCGACCAACACCAGCGGTGTCGTCCTGAGGCTCGCCGAGGCCGACGACGACGATCACGACGACTGAGAAGGGACGACCGAGAAGGGACGACTGAGAAGGAGGGCGCGGCCAGGAGGTGCGGGAGATCGGCGGGTACGTCACAGACCCGCCGGCCTCCGCCCCCCATCTGGGGGATTTCTCGTCCTGACCCGGGTTCCCCGCGCGCTGAGGACAGACACTCGGGGCGGGCGAACGACAGGGGTGCGGCATGTCCAGGATCTTGGCTGTGGACGACGAGGAGCGCGTCCTCGCGTTCCTCTCGCGCTACCTCGGCGGCGAAGGTCACCACGTACTGACCGCGGGCAACGGTCGCTCCGCCCTTGACGTGCTCGATCGGGAGGACGTCGATCTCGTCCTGTTGGACCTGGTCATGCCCCGGGTCAGTGGTCTGCAGGTGCTGGCCTCGCTGCGCACCAAGGGTGACTCGCCACCGGTGATCGTGCTCTCGGCGGTCTCCGACGTCGGCGCACGTGTGCAAGCCCTGGACCGCGGCGCGGTCGACTTCGTGTCCAAGCCGTTTCACATGGTCGAGCTGGATGCGCGCATTCGTCGCCATCTGAGCACCGTGCCGCGCCCGCAACCCGGCGGGGGCGCCGACCACCGCTACCTTGCCGCAGGAGGCGTCCGCCTCGACCTCGATCGGCGCCGGGTGCGGATCGACGGGCGTGAGGTGGTGCTCAGTCCGCGGGAGTTCTCACTGCTGGCACACCTGATGCGCCGGCGCGGGGAGGTGTGTCGTCGCGAGGAGTTGCTCCACGACGTGTGGGGACTCGACCTCGATCCCGAGAGCAACGTGGTGGAGGCGTGTATGCGTCGGCTCCGATACAAGTTGACCGACCCGCCCATCGAGACCGTCCGCGGGGTTGGGTACTGCTTCCATGAGGTCTGAGACGCCCATCCACCGCAGCCTCTTCGTGCCCTGGATGGTCTTCTCCCTCGCCTGCGTGGGACTCATGACCCGCCTCCCGGGCGAGGAGACGATCCCCTACCACCTCGGCTGGGTGGCCCTGGGTGTGGCCTACGGCCTCAATCCCTGGCCCATTCGTTGGGCCATCGGCGCGGTCGTCGGCTACGCCGTGGGGTCTGGCCTGGTGCTGATGGGGCGGGCTGTCGACGGGACCATCGCGCTCGAGGAGACCGCGGAGATCCCCTTGATGTGCGTGCTGGCAATCCTGATGATCTGGCACGTCTCTCGGCGTCAGTCGGCGCTGGCGGACCTCGATCTGGTGCGACGACAGGAGGCCACCCGCGCGCACCGACGTGAGCACATGGCCAGGCTCGTCTCCCATGAGATCAAGACCACGCTGACCATCGCCAGTGGCTACCTCGACCTGGTCATGGCCAAGCCGAGAGCGTCTGAGGACCGAGCTGACCTCGAAGTGGCCCGCGACGAGCTGCACCGGCTGAGCCGGGCCAGTGATCGCCTCCTGCGGATGATGAGGATGCAGGAGGAGCACGCCGTCGCCCTGGTCGACATCGACTCCCTGATGCGTCAGACGATGGAGCGGTGGTCGACCGTCGCCGAGCGGACGTGGCTCTTCGACACCCGGATCGGGTGGGCACACACGGCCCCGCACCGCCTTCGCGCCTGCCTCGACACGTTGATCGAGAACTCGCTTCGGCACACGCCTCCCGACGGCACGATCCGGCTGATCGGGTTCCATCTCGGTGACCACACCTGCCTGGGCGTGGCCGACTCCGGCCCGGGCCTGACCCGGGACAAGGCCCGAGCCATCAACGAGGAGAGCCTGCAACTCACCGATGTGGACGCAGACGAGCGCCAGCACTCCGAGGCCGGCCTCGGCCTGAGCATCGTGCAGGAAGTCGCCCGCGAACGCGGCGGCCACCTGGTGGCCGGGCGCTCGGCCGAGGGCGGCGCGCTGCTGCTCATGGTGCTCCCCCGCGAGGAGCTCCACACGCTCGCACAGCCGTCGAGGCCACGCGAAGTGCGACGCACCGACACGCTGACCGCCGCTGCGCCCGGGGGACGGTCAGCGACCGGCGGCTAGCTCCGGGTCGAGAAACAGCAAGCCCGCCCGACCTGTTGAGACAGGTCGGGCGGGCTCTTCCTGCTCCCCCGGTTGGACTCGAACCAACAACCCTCCGGTACCACACGAGGGTTTGCGGGCCGAGTTGTGAAGCGGCATGCGCGGGTGATCTGAGCTTTGCGCGCTTGGGCGGAATGGGACTCTGACCTGCGGGAATGCTTGTTCCATGGATCGCTAAACCCGCCGCGAGACCAGGTCCAGGAACGACCCTGTGTGCAGCAATCCAAGACAGCCGCGCGCGCAAGGACACAAGTACTTGCCGGCCGACTTTGGTGTCGCGGCTGGCGTAGATCATGGCTGGAACGCGGACTGAACCGACCAGGACTTCTGTAGGCAACGGTATCTGGGTGTGGATCTCTGGGATCGTCCGATGGTCGGCGCGGACAGCGATTAGAAGCTGCGACCTCTGGGGTGCGTCGCCCGAGGGGAGAGCGCCTTCGACGCCCACTCCGCGGCCGCGATGGTCCGCGGCCTCAACGCACCCACCGCGGGCAAGGAGAAGAAGCTGACCGGGCGCGAGATCGGCGCGCGGCTGCACCTCGGAGCCACGGCCAAGTTCCACGTCGGGAACATCCTTCGCAGGCTCGACGTCAGCCGGGCGCCGAGGCAGTGTACGAGGCCACGAAGATGGGTTCATTGAGGGCCCCTCCCCGGCTCGGTTGCGGATCACGGGACGGGCAGCACAGTCCGCTCCCAAGTCGTGTTGACGGTGATCGCGGCCGATGCGTAGAGGGCGACCAGGGCGTCGACGATCAGGATGAAGCCGGCGGCGTGGCCGAGGCCGGCGCTCTCGAGGAAGGCGCCGAACGCGGCGAGGTAGAAGACCGCGCACAGCAGGGCGAAGATGACGATCGTCGTCAGGTTGGTGCGCACCGCCGCCAGAAGCATGTACGACGAGAAGATCGCCCAGGCGAGCAGGAACATCCCGGTGATGGCCGCGGCGTCCGCCGTCACCATCGGCCCATAGAACTGCACGAGCAGTGCGTAACTGAGCCAGAACCCGGCGTACGCGGTGAAGACCAGGCCAGGGAACGTCTCGCCACGCTGGAAGTGGATGATGCCGGCGATGAGCTCCGTGGTGAAGCCGAGTGCGAGAGCCAACGAGAGAACTGCGGGCGTGGCGAGCGGATCAATCAGCCCCGACATCACGCTCGAGAGGACGAGAGCCGAGATGCCGAATGCCTGCAGCTGGACGCACGACTGGAGCGCCAGCACCATGCCAGTGA
>NZ_JANPEO010000662.1:0-6625 GCF_031422975.1 Nocardioides sp.
TGTGGCTGCGCATCCGGACCGTGACGGTGTCGCCGAGTCGGGGCGCCTCGTTGTCGACGTAGGCCGGTGATCCGTCGTGATGCGGATCGTCGAGCAGGGTCATGCAGTCAGTCTCGCAGCCGCTCCGTCTAGGATTGCGCCGCTGCCTCGCAGCACGCCGCGTTAGCTCAGGGGTAGAGCACCAATCTTGTAAATTGGGTTGCGAGAGTTCGAATCTCTCACGCGGCTCGTTGTCGGTGCCCCGCCGTACTTTCCCCTCATGGGTTGTCTCGGATGCGGTGTCGAACTCACGAAGCGACATCAGGTGGTCTTCTGCAGCAATCGCTGCCAGCGAGCCCTGGAGCGCGCGGAGAACGTGGCCCGCTGGCTCGCAACCGGTGTCGGCACCCCCGCCTCGGGCCAGGGTCACTACATGCGGACCTACGTCCTGGCGGATCAGGGCGGGGTGTGCGCCATCTGTGGTGGCGACACCACATGGAACCGACTCCCGCTTCGCCTGGTGCTCGACCACATCGACGGTGACTCCACCAACAACGCCCGGCCCAACCTGCGATTGATCTGCCCCAACTGCGATTCCCAGCTGCCGACATTCAAGGCCCGCAATCGAGGCAAGGGCAGAGCATGGCGCCGGCAGCGATATGCGGAGGGCAAGTCCTTCTGAGCAAGGTCGATAACCCGTTGTTCCCCGTTGGTGGCCGTGCAAGGCTGCGCGGCGTGTACGCGAAGTGAGCCACTACGCCCCGTCAGAGCAGCCCGGTCGGTGCTGCTCCGGTGGCGTGTCCCCTCCCACACTCACGAATCGAGACACGCATGACCATCCACCAGCACCCGCTCGCCTACCTCCTGGGCCTCGAAGGCATCGCGCTGATGCGCGCCTTCGCCGGCGAGCACGACGCCGACTTCACCCAGGCCCGCATCGACGAGATCCGCGCACTCCTCGACCGGGCCGAGGAGTTCGGCAGCGGCGTCGACCTCGAACCCGTGCCGACGTCCGCGGGGTACGACTCCTGGGCGCCCCGCTACGACGGCCCCGGCAATCCGTTCTTCGCCATGGACGAGGCGGTGCTCCTGCCGATCCTCGACTCGCTGCCGCCCGGCGACGCGATCGACACCATGTGCGGCACCGGCCGCTATGCCGGTCACCTGGCCGAGCGCGGACACCGCGTCCGCGGCTTCGACATGTCGCCGGGGATGCTGGACCTGGCTCGCAGCAAGCTCCCCGAGGTGGAGTTCGCGCTCGCAGACGTGGCGGCGATGCCGGTCCCCGATGCCAGTGCAGACGTGGTCGTCAGCGCGCTGGCCATCAACCACGTCGAGGACCTGGAGCCGGCGTTCGCCGAGGCCGCGCGGGTGCTGCGTCCCGGAGGGCACCTGCTCCTGTGCTCGATGCCCGGCTACTTCTTCGGCTCCCGGCTCTCGCCGTTCCTGGAGTACGGCGCGCAGGGCGAGATCGGCTATGTCTCGGAGTGGGACCACTCGACGGGCGAGTTCCTCCGGGCCGCCCTGGGTGCGGGCTTCACGGTCCGCGACTGCCGAGAGCTCGTGGCCGACGTGCCGGCGGGCGAGTATGCGGCCGAGCCGGAGCTGCCTCAGCCCGGTCAGCCCATGTCCATCTGGGATCTGCATCCGTTCGTGGCGACGGCTGCAGCCGCCGTACGCAACGACCGCGTCTGCCTGGTGGTGTGGCACTTCCAGCTGCCGTGACCGACCGTCACCGGACCTGACGGACCTCGAACTCGCACGACGGGTTGGCGATCGCGTCCTGCGCGGCGATCAGGCGCAGCTCGCGCTCGCCCGACTCGAGGGTGTCCTTGAGGACGGCGTAGACCGACGACGCGGTGCGGGCGAGTGCCTCGGCGGAGGAGCCGGTCTCGTGGAGGTGCGCGGTGAACAGGGCCGCGGTGATGTCGCCCGAGCCGTTGGCCTTCATCGGCAGGCGCGGCGTCTCGACCAGCCACGCGCCGTCGCCGTTGACGGCGAGCATCCCGATGGTGTCCGCGGCGAAGAGCACGGACGTGACCAGGATCGTCGAGGGCCCCATCGCCCGCGCGAGATCGGCCGAGGCGAGCGTCTCCTCGAGGGTCAACGGCGACGTGTCGGTGAGGAACCCGAGCTCGAACTGGTTGGGCGTGATGACGTCGGCCTTCGGCACGACCTGCTCGCGGATGATCGGCGGGATCGCGGGGTCGACGAAGCACCCGGACGTCGCGTTCCCCATCACCGGGTCGCACGTGTATGTCGCCGCGGGGTTCGCCGCCTTGACCTGTTCGACCGCCGACAGGATCACCTCGGCGATCCCCTTCCCTCCCTGGTAGCCGCTCAGCACGGCGTCGCAGGAGGGCAGCACGCCGCGCTCCGCGATGCCCGTGATCACTGCCGCCACGTCGTCCGGCGCCAGGAGCGGGCCGCGCCAGGCGCCGTACCCCGTGTGGTTGGAGAAGTGCACGGTGAACACCGGCCAGACCTCGTGGCCGAGGCGCTGGAGGGGGAAGACGGCCGCCGAGTTGCCGACGTGGCCGTAGGCGACCGAGGACTGGATGGACAGGATCTTCACGTGGCTCACGCTAAGCCTTCCCGCGATAACTAGAACGCGTTACAGTTTCAACGATGCTCGCCCAGCAAGCGATAGGTGGATCCCAGATGGCCAAGTCCCAGCCGCAGGTCAACGAGGCCGAGTACGTCGTGGTGGGGGCCGGCAGCGCCGGGTGCGCGGTCGCGGGACGCCTCGCCGACGCCGGTCACAGCGTGGTGCTGCTCGAGGCGGGCGGTTCGGACAAGTCGATGATGTTCAAGACGCCCGGCATGATCACGATGATCCACGCGGACCCGAAGCTGAAGGCGAAGTTCGACTGGGGCTACTACCACGTCCCTCAAGCCAACTTGAACAATCGCACCGTGCCCGCGACGCGCGGCCGGCTGATGGGCGGCTCGTCCTCGGTCAACGGGATGATCTTCGTCCGCGGCAATCGCGCCGACTTCGACTCCTGGGCCGACGAGGGCAACAAGGGGTGGTCCTACGACGACGTGCTGGCGACGTACAAGAAGCTCGAGAACTGGGAGGGCGGCGCCAGCGACTACCGCGGCTCCGGCGGCCCGGTGCAGGTGATCGAGAACCACCACATCACCGGCGCGGCCACGTCGTTCGTCGAGGCGGGCAAGGCGGCGCTCGGCGTCGAGCAGACGCCGGACTACAACGGCGCCGAGCAGGCGGGCATGCACGTCATCCAGGAGAACACCCACCGCGGCGTCCGCTTCTCGGCGTCCCGCGCCTACGTCACCGACAACCGCTCGCCGGGGCTGAGCGTGCAGTCCGGCACCACCGTCGCCCGGGTCGTGATCGAGGGTGGCCGCGCGACCGGCGTCGAGGTGATCCACGATGGTGCGAAGCGCACGATCCGCGCCACCAAGGAGGTGATCGTCAGTGCCGGCGCCTACGGTTCGCCGCACATCCTGCAGCTCTCCGGCATCGGCCACCCCGACCACCTCGGCGAGTTCGACATCACCGTGCACGCCGACCTGCCCGTCGGCGACAACCTCCACGACCACCTCTTCGTGCCGACCACCTGGCATGTCGACAACTCGCCCAACAAGGGCAACGCCTTCTTCTTCGGCAAGGGCATCGTCAAGGAGCAGCTGAAGAGGGGCCGCACCTTCATGGCCCACTCGGTCTTCGAGTCCGGAGCCTTCGTCAGCACGTCGCACGCGCCGGCCGGACTCCCGGACATGCAGCTGCTCGCCCTGCCCTGGAGCTACCCGGCGCCCAACCAGGACGCGCCGGTGCGGATGAAGTCGGACCAGCGGACGTCGTGGTCGGTGTTCTCGACGCTGATCCAGCCGAAGTCACGGGGCACCCTGCGCCTGGCCAGCGCCGACCCGACGGTTGCGCCGCTGATCGATCCGCAGTTCCTCGCCGAGCCGGATGACCTGGCGGTGCTGCGCGAAGGCCTCGACATGATCCGCGAGACGATGAACCACCCCTCGATCGCCAGCCACGTGAAAGCCGAGTACGAGCCCGGGCCGGCCTACTCCGGGGACCGCCTCACCGAGGAGATCCGCAACCGCGCGACAACGGTCTACCACCCCGTCGGCTCGTGCCGGATGGGCGTCGACGAGCGCGCCGTGGTCGACCCGGAGCTCAAGGTGCGGGGCATCGAGGGGCTCCGAGTGGCCGACGCCAGCATCATGCCGACGATCATCCGCGGCAACACCAACGCACCGTCGATCATGATCGGCGAGAAGTGCGCCGAGCTGATCTTGCAGAAGGGTTGAACCCCGTGGCCGTCCAGCGTCCCGCCAGCTTGACCGACGACCTCCTCCGACGCCTCGTCAGCCGCGTGCCGTCGACCAGCGGTGGCACCTGGAAGCTGACCGAGGTCTACACCGGTGAGGTGCTCGTCGAGCTGCCGCAGTCGACCCCGGCGGACATCGCAGCCGCGTTCGACCGGGCCCGCGCCGTACAAACGGAATGGTCGCAGTGGCCGCTGCGCAAGCGTCTCAAGGTCTTCAAGAGGTTCCACACGCTGGTGATCGATGCGCAGGAGCAGCTCGCCGACATCATCCAGGCCGAGTCGGGCAAGAACCGCCGGATGGCCGTCGAGGAGACCTGCGACATCCCGATGGTGACGTCGCACTACATCCACCGCGCGCCCAGGCTGCTCGCCGACAAGGCGCATGCGGGCCCGGTGCCGGTGATCTCCGGCTCCACCGAGATCCGCCAGCCCAAGGGCGTGGTCGGCATCATCGCGCCGTGGAACTTCCCCTTCGCCACCTCCATCTCCGACGCGATCCCCGCGCTCATCGCCGGCAACGGTGTCGTCGTGAAGCCCGACAACAAGACGGCGCTCTCCGGCCTGTACGGCGTGGAGCTGCTCGAGAGGGCAGGGCTGCCCGCCGGACTGATGCAGGTGGTCTGCGGTGAGGGTCCCGACGTCGGGCCCACCCTGATCGACCACGCCAACTACGTGATGTTCACCGGCTCGACCGCGACCGGGCGGCTCGTCGGCGAGCGCGCCGGGCGCAACCTGATCGGCTGCTGCCTCGAGCTCGGCGGCAAGAACCCGATGATCGTGCTGCCGGACGCCGACCTCGACGACGTCGTCAAGGCGTCGCTGTTCGCGGCCTTCGGCAACACCGGCCAGATCTGCATGCACATCGAGCGGATGTACATCCATGACTCGCTCTACGACGAGTTCCGCGCGCGCTTCGTGGAGGCGACCGAGGCGATGGTGGTCGGGGCGTCGTACGACTACACCCCCGAGCTGGGCTCGCTCGTCTCCGTCGACCACCTGGAGCGGGTGCGCGCGCACGTGGACGACGCGGTCGCGAAGGGGGCGAGGGTGTTGACCGGGGGTCGGCCGCTGCCGGACGTGGGCCCCGCGTTCTTCGCGCCGACGATCCTCGAGGGCGTCACCGACGAGATGCTCGCCGGGTCCTGCGAGACGTTCGGCCCGGTGGTGGCCCTGCACCGCTACACCGACGTGGACGAGGCGATCCGCCTGGCCAACGACACCGACTACGGCCTCAACGCGTCGGTGTGGGGGACCGATCTGAGCGCCGCGATGGGCGTCGCCCGGCGGATCGAGGCCGGCAACGTCAACATCAACGACATCCTCGCGACGGCCTACGCGTCCAAGGGCACGCCGTCCGGTGGCGTCAAGCAGTCCGGGGTGGGAGCCCGTCACGGGGACCAGGGCCTGCTGAAGTACACCGACTGCCAGAACGTCGGCGTGCTGAAGAAGCAGGTGCTGGGACCGCAGCCCGGGCAGTCCTACGAGGCCTACGCCAAGCAGACCCGCACGTCGCTGAAGATCATGCGCCGACTCGGCCGCTAGGCGACCTGGAGCGACCGCTTCGACAACCCCATCCAGAACCCGTCGATGACCTGGATCCCCGGCTCGTCGGGCGTGGTCGCCGCGCCGAGGGTGACGAACAGTGGCGTGTAGTGCTCCACGGTCGGGTGTGCGTACGGCATGCCGGGCGCCTGGGAGGTGTACGCCGCCAGTGCGTCGACGTCGCCGCGCGCCAGCGCCTCGCCGGCCCACGCGTCGAAGTCGCGTGACCAGCCCGGGGCCTCGGCGTCGATGCGGTAGTCGGTCAGGAACGGGAGACCGTGGGTGAGGAAGCCCGAGCCGATGATGAGGACGCCCTCGTCGCGCAGCGGCTTGAGGCGCTCGCCCAGCTGCATCAGCTTGACGGGGTCGGACGTGGGCAGCGACATCTGCAGCACCGGGATGTCCGCCTGGGGATACATGATCTTCAGGGGCACCCAGGCTCCGTGGTCGAGCCCGCGGCTGGCGTGCTGGTGGACGGGCTCGTCCTTCGACATCATCGCCGCGACCCGCGCAGCGAGCGCGCCGGCATCGGGAGTCTCGTAGGTCATCTGGTAGTACTTCGGCGCGAACCCGCCGAAGTCGTAGACCAGCGGCGCGTGGCTCGCGCTCAGGCTGACCGGCGCAGACTCCCAGTGCGCGCTGACGATCAGGATCGCCGTCGGGCGGGGGAGGTCGCGGGCCAGCGCTGCCAGCTGGCCCGACCACACCGGGTCGTCGAGCAGTGGCGGTGCGCCGTGTCCGATGTACAGGGCGGGCATCCGGTCGGTCATGGCAGCAGAGTAGTTGAAAGACGG
>NZ_JANPEO010000663.1:0-2380 GCF_031422975.1 Nocardioides sp.
GGACGATCTCGCTGTCCGCGGGCCAGCAGTCGGTCAGTGCCATGCAGCAGATCGACCTCACCGGGACCTACCCCAACGGCGAGGGCGCGATCTTGCAGGTGCAGCGCTTCGAGGACGGAGCCTGGCAGGACTTCCCGGTCACCATGTCGGTGAGCAACCAGACCTTCGCGACCTACGTCCAGACCAGCCAGGCGGGACAGAACACCTTCCGCGTGATCGACACCGACAAGGACCTGTTCTCCAACGAGGTCGTCGTCACCGTCGGCTGAAGTCACCCTCTGCTGGCTCGGTCCAACCGACGGGTGAAGTAGCCGACCCACACGGTCCCGGCGACTGCTGCGCCGCCCATCACCAGGGAGGCTGCGGCGAGCGGCGCAGCGGCCGCGACGGCGCTGACGAGCAGGGCACCGCCCGAGACGCCGATGTCACCGCAGAGCCGCCAGCCGCCCAGGTATTGGGCCCGGCCCTCGACGGGGGCGGTGTCGGCGCCCAGCGTCATCACGATGCCGGAGCCGAGCCCGTTGCCGACGGCCATCACCACCATCACCGCGCCGACCGTGACCGCGTTGGTCGCGAGCGGCAGGAACAGGCAGCCGATCGCGGTGGTCGCGACGACCGGTACGGCGACGACGAACCGTCCGTAGGTGTCCATCAGCCAGCCGCCGGGGAAGAAGAAGGCGATGTCGACCGCGGCAGCGGCCGCGAAGATGAGCGACGTCGTGCTCGCGGACAGTCCGACGTGTTCGGCCCACAGGGGCAGGAGCCCGCTACGCAGGGAGCGGCTGGCGGCGATGATCACGACCGCGACGCCCAGTGTGAGCAACGTGCGGCGGTGCGCCGCGAGCACGGAGACGACCGACAGGTGCGGTGCCGCGCCCCGACGCTCGGAGCCGAAGTCGGGCATGGCCCGTGCCAGCAGCGCGGAGGTCAGCGACATCGCGGCGGCCAGCCAGAAGACCCAGGTCAGCCCGCCGACGTGGATCAGGCCGGCACCGAGCAGCGGCCCGATCAGCACGCCGACGCGCATGCTGCCGCCCAGCCCGGACATGGCGCGCGCCCGCAGGGCCAGCGGGACGGCATCGATCATGAAGCCCTGGCGGGCCATCAGGAACACCGTCCACGTCATGCCGCTGACGAGAATGGCCAGCCCCAGGGCGAGGACCGAGTCGGTGAGCGCGGCGAAGGACATCGCGACGGCGTCCAGGGTGCCGACGGCGGTGAGAGCGCGGCGCTCGCCGATGCGGGCGACCATGGCGCCGGCGGGCAGCGAGGCGAACAGGCTGCCGATGCCCAGCAGGGCGACCACGAAGGCCGCGGTCGGGACGTCTGCGCCCAGCTCGAGGGCCCGCAGCGCGAGGATCGGCATGACGGCGCCGTGACCGATCGCATTGACGATCGAGGGCCCGTACGCCGCGAGCCCGATGTCGCGGAAGCGGAAGCCGGCCGGGGCCTCGCCGCGCTCGGTGTCACCGGAAGTCACCTCGACATTGTCAACGCCTGCCCGGCGGCGGGCTGCACCGGCTCCGGCGGCACGGGTGCCGGGGTCGTCGCCGGACCGCTGACGCGCTGGCCCAGCACCACGCCGCCGATCACGAGCAGCACGCCGAGCGCCTGCACGGTGCCGAACGCCTCCCGGGCGAACGCGACCCCCAGCGCCGTACCCACCACCGGGTTGACCAGGCCGATCAGCGACACGGCGCCGGCGGGCATGGCCCGCAGGCCGGTGAACCAGCAGACGTAGGCGAGCCCGGTGCCGGCGACCGCGATCCAGGCGTAGCCGAGCACGGCCGGGAGGTCGACGGCCGGCGGTGCGCCCTCGACGATGAGTGCCACGGGCAGCAGCGCCAGGCCACCGACGACGAGCTGCCAGGAGACGAGGGTCAACATGTCGACGGGAGGCGTCCAGCGCTTGATCAGCACGAAGCCGAGGGCGCTCACGACCACCGATCCGAGGGCGCCGGCGAGGCCGAGGGCGGTCACACCGTCGGGGCTCCTGAGCACGAGCAGGGTGACACCGGCGAGCCCGATGAGGGCCGCACCGATCCGCCCGAGGGCGGCGCGCTCGCCGATGACCAGCCAGGCCAGACCCATCACCGCGAGGGGCGAGCTCGCCTGGACCGTCGCGGCGAGGCCACCGGGGAGGTAGTAGGCCGCGACGAAGATCAGCGGGAAGAACATCCCGATGTTCAACAGCCCCAGCACTGTGGCCTTCCACCACCAGTCGCCGCGCGGAAGCTGGCGGCGCCAGGCGAGCAGCACGAGACCGATGGGCAGGGCGCGGACCAGGGCCGCGAACAGCGGCCGGTCCGGCGGCAGGAACTTCTCGGTGACGATGTAAGTCGTGCCCCAGGCGGCCGGGGCGACCGCGGTCAGGAGGATG